>DASQEG010001036.1:0-5351 GCA_035633775.1 Bryobacteraceae bacterium | reverse complement strand
GCAACACCTGCCATCGCGTTAGGTGCAGCGGACGCCACTCCTATTGAGGTTGCGGCTGCGTACCCGATGTTTGCAAATCGCGGTATAGCTTCACGTGCGCAGTGGGTCTCGATGGTCCGCAGCAACAAGGGTGAACTGGTTTACGAGGGCCAGCCAGCTCGAAAATCCGTGCTCGACCCTAGAGTGAACTACCTGATGGTCAGCCTGATGGAAGAGGTAATCCGAACCGGAACAGCGGCAGGTGTGCGCGGACGAGGGTTCACGCTGCCCGCCGCCGGCAAAACGGGCACCTCCCGTGACGGCTGGTTCGCGGGATTCACTTCGAAGCTCGTCTGCGCGGTTTGGGTCGGGTTTGACGATTCCAGCGACCTCGGTCTGGAGGGTTCCAAATCCGCGCTGCCGGTCTGGGCAGAGTTCATGAAGCGTGCTCACCAGCATCGCGAGTACCGCAACGTACATGGCTGGGATGCCCCGGACGGCATCGTGAGCGTTGACGTAGACCCGTCTACCGGACAGCTGGCCACCGCCGGATGCCCTTCGGCCCGCGCAGAAGTATTCATCTCCGGCACGCAACCGGTTGAGTTGTGCCGCCTGCATGGCGGTGGTGGCACTCAGGTCACAGGCTGGGAAACAGCAACAGCCAGCCACGTTCCCAGACCTGCTGCGGCGGGCAGTTCGGTGGTATCTTCGACGTCGCCGCCGGTTCCCGGCGCACCGGCCGTCCCTTCGACGCCCGACTCTCCCAGCCCTGGATCACGCAAGGGCTTATTCGGCAAGATCCGCGACGTCTTTCGCTGAGCTCCCCGGCCCCCCTTCACTCCGTTATATAGTGGAAGGCGGAGGGCCACATGCGTTCCGGCAGTAAGCAGCTAATCCTTGCGACGATCGTCGCCTCCTTCACGCTCGCAGACACAGCGTCTGCCCAGCAATCGTTCAACGAGGTCCGGGCAACGGCCCCCATTGCCAATACTACTCCGGCAAAGCGATACATCAGTCCAGAAATGCGCGGCGATATCTTCATGGCGCGCAAGATGTACCGTGAAGCCATCGAGGCTTATCAGGAGGCGCCGCAGGGCTCAGCCGTGATTGCAAACAAGGTCGGCATCGCGCACCATCAGATGCTTGAGCTTGACGCGGCGAAAAAGAGCTACGAGAGCGCTATTAAGCTCGACAAGCTGTACAGTGAAGCAATCAACAATCTCGGCACTGTTCACTACGCGAGGAAGAGCTACCGGAAGGCGGTCGGGCAGTACAAGAAAGCACTAAAACTCTCCCCTTCTTCGGCCAGCATCTACAGCAACCTCGGTACTGCTCATTTTGCTCGCAAGAAATACAAAGACGCAGCTGAGTGTTACGAGAAGGCCCTGTCGCTAGATCCTGAAGTTTTCGAGCACCGAAATTCCCACGGCGTCCTGCTTCAGGAGCGCAGCGTGCATGAGCGTGCGAAGTTCCATTTCTACCTCGCACGGACATATGCCAAGGCCGGCAATGCAGAGCGTGCGTTGCTCTACATGCGCAAGGCACTCGAGGAAGGCTTTGCGGATCGCAAGAAGTTTCAGCAGGAGCCCGAGTTCGCTTTGCTGCAGGAGTTGCCTGAGTTTCAGCAGCTGTTAACGATGGAGCCGCGTGTTCTCTGAGGCGAAGTTTCTCAGCGTCACCCTTATCCTTGCATTCACGATAGCTTGTAAGCGGCAGCCAGAGCCTGCGGTGCACCGTGTTGCAGTTGTTCCGCTTGAAAACCTTACGGCCGATCCGGCACTGAACTGGATAGGTCGCGCAGTTTCGGCCATAGTTGCCGCGCAGGTAGGCGCTGACAAACGCGTGCAGGTGTTTGAAGCGGCCGAATTCGCCTCCGCACAATCCCGGCTCGCGACGAGAACCCTGTCGGCAATGATCGTGGGCACGGTCGGACGATTCGAGGTCCGGGGCACTTTGCGCGACGAGCTCGCGCATCAAACCATCGAGCAATGGAATCACTCCGGAACGGACGTCCTTGAACTCGCCGCAGCCGCCGCGCGTACCATAGGACTCTCGCCTAAGCCGTACACGACCAGCAATCGTGACGCGATCAAGGCCTACTTCAATGCTGTAGAGTCAGGCGACAGGGAGGCAGCGCTCCGACGCGCCTCAACGATCGACCCCGGCTACGGAGCTCCGCTTGTCGCGCTGGCTGAGCACTACCTCAGCTCAGGACGAGTGCCCGAGGTGCCAGCGTTGCTTGAGGCGTCTGATCGGGCACGCCTGACGGATCTCGAGAAGGCGCGCATCAGCTTCGTAAGAGCGCAGCTTACCGGTGATGCAAGAGACCGGTTGAAAGCTCTTTCATCGCTTGTCGATTTGCAGCCAGGAGACATTCAGCTCGCGCGCGGGCTGGTCGAAGCCTCTATGAACGCGGGAGATTTCCGGCTTGCTCTTGGCGCATGCGACACACTCCTCCAACTCGACCCGGAGAGCGAGGTCGCCTTGAACTCCGCGGGTTATGCACACACTTTCCTCGGTGATCTGCCCGCCGCCAGAGCCGCTTTCGACCGGTATCGGCAGCGCACGCCCAAGTCGGCGAACGCGATCGACAGCTACGCAGAAGCCCTTTTCTACCACCGCCAATATGCGGAAGCCGCACCGCTGTTCCTCGAGGCCCACAAGATGAACGCTGCTCAGCTGAACGGAATGGAACCGGTGCGTGCGGCAATTTCCTATTTCCTGGCGGGAAACCGCACAGAAGCTGATCGCGTCTTTGCGGCCTGGGCTGAGGAAAGGAAGGCCAAAGCGGACCCTCACGCGGACCTGCGGCGCGCCCTTTGGAAGCGCTGGACCACTGGTCAGGCTGGTTCAGTGTCTGGTCCTGTCGGACAGGCCATGGCATCGCTTTGGGCGTTGCAGGACGGTGACAGGAATCGCGCCATGGCGCTCGCGAGAGAGGCACGCGCCCAGGCTAGCGGAGGGCCCGGTGCAGCATTGGTCGGCGTGAGTGCACTACTTAGCCAGCCGTCCGCCCCAACCGAGGTGTGGGAAAAACGGATTGTCTCTGCGCTTTCAGACCCCCGGGCCGTCCGAGCACGTGCCGCCCTGCTTGGCTGGGCACTCCTGCTCGACGGCAAACCAGCTGATGCCGCAAAAGTGCTCCAGCAGGTTTATAACTCTACTCCGGCCCTTCACAACAATGAGGAGCGGATCCTGTTAGCTGCCGCTTTGCGCGCTTCGGGCGACATGTCGCGAGTCCGGCAGGTGATGCCGCACGGCTTTTTCCCGCCTCAGTCCATCGATCCTGGGCTGACGGCGCTCCTGTTCCCCCTCGCGTTCAGCCTTGGTCGTTGAGAGCGCGCAAAAGCGCAACGGAAATAGCTTGCCATGATGCAGATTGGCGGGAGCATTCGGGACACTTCACTCTGCTAGTCTGGTGATCGAGCAGGACCGTGCAGCTTCTCGCACCTACTGGAGAGCGTTCCAGAGTACAATCCGTCGGCGTAGGAGTCACCGGTGTGGCGGCAGCGATCGCTTTGCTCTACTTCGGCAGAGCGTTCTGCATCACCCTGGTCGTCTCCGTCATTCTGGCGTTCATGCTGGAACCGTTTGTTGGTTTGTTCCTGCGGCTCCGAATGCCACGAAGCGTTGCAAGTTTCCTGGTCTGCACCATCGCCATATTCGCGCTCTACATGCTCGGTGCCGCGTTCGTGACGCAGCTGCTTAACTTTGCTGAGGACCTCCCACAATACAGTCAGCGCATCAACGCGATGGTGGACAACGTGGCCGCCCGACTCGAGCGAGCCGAGCGTGAAGCGTATGCACTGCTCGTGCCGCGGCGATTCCAGACTCAACCGGCGCCACAGCAACAGCCCGACCAGCCGCGGATTCGGCGCAGCCGGCGCGATCCCGTTTCGCCACCGGAGATCCCGGAGGTAAGGATTCGCGATGATCGCGGCGGAGCGATCGGGTGGGTCGCCGGGTACATTACCTCGCTCTATAACGCGCTGCTGATGGCGTCGTTCGTGCCTTTTCTGGTGTACTTTATGCTGAGCTGGCGAAACCACGTCCACGGAAGCCTGCTCGCCATCTACGGCGCCAGAGACCGTACCGTCGCCGGACGAAGCCTTCAGACCATAGCAAACATGGCGAGGGCGTATGTTGTGGGCAACGTCATTCTGGGCATAGCGATCTCCCTCGTTAGCTGCGCACTCTTCTGGAGCTGGCACCTGCCGTACTGGATTCTGCTCGGGTTCGTGAGTGGTTTTCTCAGCCTCGTCCCTTACGTCGGCCTCCCTCTTGCGATCCTGCCTCCGCTCGGGGCGGCTCTGGTGGCCTACACGACTGTGACACCGTACCTTGTAATCGCCGCCGAGGTGGCAGCCCTGCATCTGCTTGGCCTCAACCTGCTGTACCCGGCCTTTGTAGGTGCTCGCGTGCACCTTAACCCCCTGGCCGTGACTGTCGCCCTAATGTTTTGGGGAACGCTGTGGGGTGGAATTGGCCTCATCCTGGCGATACCGATGACGGCCGCGCTGAAGGCGGTCCTGGACAACAACGAAGACTTGCAGGCTTATGGTCAGCTCCTGGGAGATCAGGATGAGGGTGAGAGCTCACACTCTGCTGCCTAAAAGGCACGGCAGCGCGGTGAACCAGCGGAGCGGAGGGGCGTTTTGTCGCCCATCCGCCGCATGTTGCTTAGATCGCGGTTATCGCCGGCCGCGCACCTTGTCCCAGCCGTAACGGATCGAGTCCTTGAAGTCCTCCCACGTACCGTGGCCCCGGCTCTCCCAGTCACGGCGCAGATCCGGCTCCACAACTGACCAGTCACGGTTGTTGTAACGCTGGTCGCTCGCGTAACGATGACCGAACTCGTAAGCGGGCTGGTAGCGATCGTACTGATGACCGCGGCCCGCATATCGGGTGGTGAAGTCGTTCCGGAAATCCGTGTCGTAGTTGCTGGTCGTTCCGGTATTCTCAACGCGAACATCCGTGGAGCGGACGGTGTCACGGATCGTCTCCGTGCGAGTGTCGACGTCCTTGCTGATAACGACTTCTTCCTTCACGCGCGCCCGCTTTTCGACAACGGCTTCTTCGTCCGTTTCGGTAAGCTCGATTGTCCCTTCGCGGAAGGCATCGAACTCGCGCGTATCGATTGGCCGGTCGACAGATCTTCGCTCAACGCGGATGGTCTCGTCACGAAGCTGTACGTTCTCCTGTACCGGCTGCTCGCGGATTTCAGAGAACACGCGAACACCTCCGCGTCGCACGTCCCGCTTGCCGACTCGGAGTTCCTCCTGGACAACGGGGATTGCCTGTTCACCCTGATCTCCCATCGTCGTCGAGCTTGAGGTCTCAAGCGGTTGCGAGGTATGCGTCGCGTCATGCAG
>DASQEG010001035.1:0-7343 GCA_035633775.1 Bryobacteraceae bacterium | reverse complement strand
CGGTGTCCACCTGGAGCACCTCGCCAGGACGAAGGGTGAACTCGATGAAGTCGCCGCCGCCGTGGATGAACACCGAACCTGGTCCCGTCAGCTTCTCGAGGATGAATCCCTCACCGCCAAAGAAGCCTACGCCGAGCCGCTTCACGAGAGCTACATTCAGCTGCACTGTGGTCTGCGCAAACAGAAAGCTGTCGCGCTGCACGAGCACGCTTTGACCCGCGGCAAGGGTGAACGGCTGTATCCGTCCTGGGTAGCTGCCGGCGAAACCGACCTCGCCATCCGAATTGGCACGAAAATAAGTCATGAAAAGCGACTCGCCCATGAGCTTGCGCTTTACTGCGCCCCAGATCTTCTGCCCGAGAGAGTCGCCCTGCATGCGTGTTTCCCAGCCGATGCTCGGGGTTTTGTAGAGCATCTTGCCTGCTTCGGCATAGATCTCCTGGCCTGCCCGCATGCGCACACGTGCAACCTGCAGGTTATCGCCCTGAATCTCGTAGTCGAGAATCGATCCTGCGGGCGGCGCATAGCCGTACCCGGGCTGAGGGCTCGCCCCCGATCCTGACGCTGGGCCGGGTGCGGTCCTCATACCCGACGCGGTCCCCATGGGCGCTGTTCCCAATCCCGGCGCAGCTCCGGCCTGATGTCCGCAGGCAGGACAAAAGCGCGATTCATCGGGCATTGAGTTACCGCAGTTTGTGCAGAACGCCATTTGGCTCAAAGTCTCCTATCGTTCAAACGAACTCCGGGTCCTCTTTGTTCGGACTTAAACGGACAGTCTATCGCGACCTCGTGGTTCCGGGTCGCACACCATGCACGGCTTCCCTGGGCGCCCCTCACGCCTGACTTATCTTCCACGTACGAAGCCCGCATCCAATAAAATACTTGTATATGTTCGAGCTGAGGCTCCTGGCGGTGCCGGCACTCGCCGTGCTGGCGTCGGGGCAGGATTTTACCCGCGATGTATCGCCCGTCCTCGCCAAGAGGTGTCAGGCTTGCCACGGCTCTGCGATGCAGATGGCGGGTTTGCGGCTCGACGATCCGGCCGCACTCTCGGAAAAGAAGCTGGTGGTGCCTGGCGACCCTGATAAGAGCCCGCTGGTTGCGCGGATCACAAGTGACAAGAAGGGTGTGATGATGCCGCCGGCTGGCCCGCGGCTCGCCGCGAATGAGGTCGCTGCAATCCGGTCATGGATTGAGCAGGGTGCGAAGGTACCCGAAGCGACGGCTGCTGCGAAGCCGGCACGCAGCACGCACTGGGCGTTCCAGCCCGTGAAGCGCGTAGCGGTGCCTCCGGTAAAAGGCTCCGAGTGGGCGCGTAATCCGATCGATGGCTTCGTGCTGGCGCGCTTGGAAGCCGCAGGAGTGCAGCCGTCGCCCGAAGCCGGAAAGACCGCTCTGCTGCGGCGCGTGACCTTTGACCTGACTGGCCTTCCTCCGACACCGGCGGAGATGGATACTTTTCTGAAGGACACTCGGCCGGACGCATACGAGCGCGTGGTCGATCGGCTGCTGGCTTCGCCGCACTATGGAGAGCGGTGGGCTCGACAGTGGCTCGATCTGGCACGCTACGCCGACAGTGACGGTTATGAGAAGGATCTCGTCCGACCATGGGCCTGGCGTTACCGCAACTGGGTGATCGATGCCCTGAACGCCGACATGCCGTACGACCAGTTCACTCTCGAGCAAATGGCCGGCGATCTCATCCCCAACGCTACGGTTGAGCAGCGTGTCGCGACCGGTTTTCATCGCAACGTGCTGACCAACCGTGAAGCAGGTGTTGATCGCGAGGAAGCGCGATTCGAGCAGAACGTTAACCGCACCAATACAATCACAACAGTTTGGCTGGGCCTTACAGCGGGCTGCGCTCAGTGCCACAACCACAAGTACGATCCGCTCAGCCAGCGCGAGTTCTATAGCCTGTTTGCTTACGTAGCAAACCTGGAAGAGTCCGACATCGATGCTCCGCTTCCGGGAGAGGCCGGGCCCTGGCTGAAGGCGCGCCCTGAGTTTGAAAAGCAGCGCGCCGCTATCCTCGCCGAGCACGGCATTCCTGAGCTCCAGCAAAAGTACGAAGCGCGGCTGAAGCAGGCCGTCGACAGTCCTGGTGCCGACCTTGAATGGGATTTCCAGGTAACGGAGTTCAAGGCCGGCTTCGACAACGCGGTGAAGACCCTCGCGGTTCCGGTTGGCGAACGCAACCGCCGTCAGAGCGAGCGCATGACAGCCCGCTTCCTCCGCATCATCGGGCCGGAGTTCAACAAGGACAAAGCGGTCGTCGAACAGATCAAGGCCGCGCGCGAGAAGCTGGCGAAGCTGGAAGCTACGCTGCCGCGCTACACCGAGGCCATCACGATTCGCGAAGACGGTACTCCGCCGCGAACTTACCTGGCGGTCGGCGGCGATTACAAGACGAAGGGCGATGCCGTTAACGCCGGCGTTCCAACCGTGATTGCGGGCGGCACACAACCGAAGAACCGTCTGGAGTTGGCCCGCTGGCTCACTTCCAAGGACAACCCGCTTACGGCGCGTGTCGCGGTGAATCGCATGTGGGGCGAGTTCTTCGGCCGAGCCCTGGTTCGCACCGGAGACGATTTCGGGCTGCAGGGCGAGAAGCCATCGAATCCGGAACTGCTGGACTGGCTTGCATCCGAGTACATGGATTCCGGCTGGCGCGCCAAACATCTGCACCGGCTCATCGTCACATCCGCAACCTACCGGCAATCATCGAAGGCACGTCCCGAGATTCAGGCTAAAGATCCGGAAAACCTGCTGCTCTCACGCCAGAACCGGCTTCGATTGTCAGCCGAAGGCGTACGCGATGCTGCGCTGGCGTCGTCCGGTCTGATGAACTCGGCGCTTGGCGGCCCCAGCATTCGTCCGCCGCAACCCGCAGGCATTGCCGAACTAGGCTACGCGAACAGCGTGAAGTGGGTTGAGTCCCAGGGCCCGGATCGTTATCGCCGCGGCCTCTACATTCATTTCCAGCGCACGACACCGTATCCGATGCTGATGAACTTCGACGCCCCGGATTCGAACGTCTCGTGCACCCGACGCAATCGCACCAACACACCCTTGCAGGCCCTGAACCTGCTGAACGATCCAGTGTTCGTCGAAGCCGCCCAGGGTCTGGCGGCGCGCGTACTGACCGAGGCTCCGGGCGACCGGATCGAGTATGCCTTCCAGCTCGCTTTAGGCCGAAAGCCGGCTCCTCGCGAACGGGAACGTCTGGCCACGTATCTTGACCAGCAGCGCGCGATCTTCACCAGGGATCCGAAGCCTGCCAGCGAGTTGATGCCTTACGCACCAGAGGGCGTAACGGCCACCGATGCGGCGGTGTGGACGGCAGCCGCCCGGGTGCTGCTGAACCTCGACGAGTTTATAAACAGGGAGTAGAGATGGATCTTCACGAGTTTCGCCGCATCCAGGCACGCCGTAGTTTCCTCCGCAATGTTGCCGGCGGTATCGGGTCGCTGGCACTTGCAGATCTGCTGCACGGCTCAAGTTCCCCCGTCGATCCGCTTGCCCCCAGGAAACCGCATTTTGCAGGCAAAGCAAAGAGCGTCATCTTCATCTTCATGGAGGGCGGCCCCAGTCAGATGGATCTGTTCGATCCCAAGCCAGAGCTGCAGAAGTGGCACGGCAAACCCTTGCCGCCGTCCATGACCAGGGACCTGAAGCTCGCTTTCATCAAGCCGACGGCGGCTGTCCTCGGCAGCCCGCGCGAGTTCAAGCAGTACGGAGAGAGCGGCATGTACTTCTCCGACTACGTGCCGCACATGGCCTCAGTCGCCGATGAGTGGTGCATGGTGCGCTCGATGGCGACCGATGCGTTCAACCACCATCCCGGACAGCTGCTGCTGTTCACCGGATCAACGCAGTTCGGCCGGCCGACCCTTGGCGCCTGGAGTCTCTACGGCCTTGGCAGCGAGTCGCGTAATCTGCCCGGCTTCGCCGTGCTCAGCTCTGGCGTGGGCACCAGCGGCGGTGCTTCCAACTTCTCGAGCGGGTTCCTGCCGAGCGTCTATCAGGGCACCACACTGCGCAGCTCCGGCGAGCCGATACTTTACCTGACGAATCCTGCAGGCGTGACGCCAGAGACGCAGCGTGCGGCGCTCGATGCGGTCCGTGACCTGAATCAGATGCACCAGACGGAAACGGGCGACGTGGAGATCGCCTCGCGCATTGCCTCCTACGAGCTCGCATATCGCATGCAGACTGCCGGTCCGGAGCTGACCGACTTGTCCAGCGAGTCTCAGGCCACGCTCGACATGTATGGTGTCGACAAACCGGACACGAAGCAGTTCGGTCAGAACTGTCTTCTGGCCCGTCGAATGGTGGAACGAGGTGTTCGCTTCGTGATGCTGATGCACGCCAGCTGGGATCAGCACACGAATCTGAACAAGGGTCTGAAGAAGAACTGCGACGCTACCGACCAGCCCACGGCAGCGCTTATCAGGGATTTGAAGCAAAGGGGTCTGCTCGACTCGACCCTGGTCGTGTGGGGCGGTGAGTTCGGACGCACGCCCATGGTCGAGATCCGCAACACGTCGGATCCCGAGAATGGCGGCCGCGACCACCATCCCAACGCTTACACCATGCTGCTTGCGGGCGGCGGCATCAAGCCCGGTGCGGTGATCGGGCGCACGGACGACCTCGGCTTCAACATCCTTGAAGATCGCGTCCACGTTCACGACCTGCAGGCGACCATCATGCATTGCCTCGGCTTCGATCACACGAGGCTCACATACCGGCATATGGGACGCGATTTCCGGCTTACGGATGTGCACGGAAATGTAGTGCACAAGATGCTGGCCTGAGTCACTGAAGTCGACCATACATGGCCACGTGTGGTGACGCTGCAGGCTGCTGCGGAAGCCCGCCTAATGTACAATGGCCGCTTGGGTCAGCCTAAGCCAGTAACTCCCCCTGCCTTTGTCTTGCGGCCGAGCCTTAAGCTGGTACGGCCGTTCTATAGCGTCGCGTTCGTGCTGGCGGCCCTCGTATTTTTCTACAACAACAATCGCGAGGAAGGACGGCTCGACTGGCTCCTGATTCTTCCGGCCCTGCTGTTCCTGTGGACGGTCGTCAGGCAAATCAGCCTCCGTTTCGTTTCGCTGACAGTTCAGGGAACGCGCCTGCGGTACGACAGCGGAATGCTCTCCAAAACGACGCGCACCATGGAACTAAGCCGCATCCAGGATGTTCACGTCCAGCAAACCGTCATCCAGCGAATGTTGAACATTGGCACTCTGTCCATCGAGAGTGCGGGTGAAAGCGGGCGCCTGCAGATGGCTAACATCGACGATCCGCAGACTGTGGCTGAGTACATCCTGGATGCGGCTCGCGGCCGCTAATCCGAACTTCATGACCCATATCCTCAAAGACAAAGTGGCTCTGGTAACAGGCGCCTCGCGCGGTCTCGGCAGATCGATGGCAGTTGCGCTCGCCGGAACCGGCGCCAGCCTCGCCATCGTTGGTAGGGACGCGGAAAAGCTGGAAGAAACGGCCGCCGCCGTACGCGCCCATGGAGCGGAAGCAGGTGTGTTCACGGCCGATGTCACCGACGAAACGCGGGTGGCACAGCTCGAGCAGGAGGTCGCGGCGAAACTGGGGCGAGTCTCCGTGCTGATCAACAATGCGGGTGTGAATGTCCGGAAATCGATCACGGACTTCACCATGGCCGACTGGCGCTACGTACTCGACACCAACCTCACAAGCGTCTTCCTGATGTGCCGGGCGTTTGTTCCCCATATGCAAGGCACCGGCTACGGTCGCATCATCAACATGACGTCCATCATGAGTCACGTGTCCCTGCCCGGCCGCCACGCCTATTCGGCGAGTAAGGCGGGCCTGCTCGGCCTGACACGCTCGATGGCAATGGAGCTGGCTCCTGAAGGCATCACGGTGGTTGGCATCAGCCCCGGCCCATTCGCGACCGAGATGAACACGGTCCTGATGCAAAACCCCGAGGTGAACCAGCAGTTCCTTTCCCGCATTCCTTTAGGTCGGTGGGGCAACGTGGATGACATCGGAAAGCTCGCGGTTTTCCTCTGCTCGGACGACGCGGGGTTTATCACAGGCACCGACATTGTGATCGATGGTGGCTGGCTTGCTCAGTAGGCGTCATCTGCTGAGTTCGGCAGCGGCGGCGCTGTCGGGCGTTGCGTGCCGGAGCGAGCGTCGGAAGAGGATTGCGGTGATCCCCAAAGCTGTGTCGCATCTGTTCTGGGTCGCCGTTGAAAAAGGTGCGAAGGCAGCCGGTCAGGAGTTCAACGTCGAAATTCTCTGGAACGGTCCGGCGTCGGAAACGGATTACAGCCGTCAGATCCAGATCGTGGACTCCATGGTCGCCCAACGCGTGGACGCCATCGCCGTCGCCGCAACGGAACGCCGCGCTCTGGTGGGTGCCGTCGACCGCGCCATTGCGGCAGGCATTCCGGTCACCGTCTTCGATTCCGGCCTTGAATCCACTAACTACGTAAGCTATGTAGCCACCGACAACGTCGATGCCGGCCGGCTCGCCGCTCGCAAAATGGCGGAGCTTATGGAAGGTAACGGCAAGTGCGGTTTGGTGCCGCACGCTCCGGGAAGCGCGTCCACCATGGACCGAGAAGCGGGATTTCAGGAAGCGATGGCGCGCGAGTTTCCGACGATCCGTGTGGTCGGCGGTCAGTTCGGCATGTCCGACCGGGCCAGGTCGCGAGCTGCTGCCGAGAACCTGCTTACTGCCCATCCGGACCTTAAAGGCATCTTCTGCTCGTCAGAGCCCAGCAGCACCGGAACGGCGCTGGCGATCAAGGCGCGCGGGCTCACTAATCAGGTGAACCTGGTCGCCTTTGATTCCAGAGAAAGTATGGTGGAAGATCTTCGCGCCGGCGCCATCGATGCCATGGTGGTCCAGGATCCGCACCGTATGGGTTTCGAAGCGGTGCGGACACTGGTGCAGAAGATTAAAGGCCAGAGTCCGCCCAAGAGACTGGACCTGAATGCCACCGTGATCCAGAACAAAGATCTAAACGAACCGAACGTGAAGCGGCTGCTCAACCTCAGCTGAGCTGCCCCTACGTTGCTCAGCTTTCCGCCACAACCGGGTTCCGCAGTTCACCGATTCCCGAGATCCTGACCACGCACTCGTCACCGGCCCGCAACCAGCGCGGCGGCTTGTGGCCGAAACCTACACCGGCGGGGGTTCCCGTCGAGATGATGTCTCCGGGTTCCAGCGTCACTACGGACGATAGAAACTCTACTAGCTCCGGCACGCGGAAGATCAGCTCGCGTGTGTTCGAGTTCTGCAAGGTCTGATCGCCGATCGTCATGCTGATATCGAGAGTGTGTGGATCGGG
>DASQEG010001034.1:0-7939 GCA_035633775.1 Bryobacteraceae bacterium | reverse complement strand
AGCAGCTCATCTTCCACAACGTGCAGTTTCTTATCGCTGACCCATCCGGCATCTTCAAGTTGACTGCGCACCTCATCGGAGAGCTCGATGCGGAGCATCTGGGCCGCAGTGCTCCAGCCCACCGCTTGAAGACGAGTACTGCCGCTGATCAGGACGGAGTTGCGCGTTAAGGTAAGTTCCGTCTCGCCACTGTTCTCCATCCGACAGATGACGGTCACTTCCTGCCCGATCGGGACGAAAAACACTGCGGGGTGGTCTACAGTGATGCTGTCCGGTGCTACCGGGCCGGTGTAGTGGGTGACTGTGAAGCCGGGGAAAGCAGAACTGATTACACGATCGGCGGTAGGTAACGCTTCTGCGTATGAGCTTGGCATGGTCGCGGGCGGAGCTTCAATCTGAGTGGCGACTCCGTAGATTAGACGCGTGACCGGCACCAAAGGAAGCTCAATAGAAGGTTCAGTGCCCTCGAATGCCGTTCCGCAGGATTACGACAAAGTTTCGCAGGATCGGAGGCTGGCGTGGAGCTAATAAGTCCTTACCATTGGTCAAGAAGGAGACGCAAACTTGAGTTCACCAGCACTTACACAAAACGACATCGCCCGTTTGGATCAACAGCTTAACGAGGCTGTACTTCGCGGCGAGATCATGGCCGCTTTCGAACAATTCTACGCCGAGAACGTCGTCATGCAGGAGAACAATGCTCCGCCGACCAGCGGCAAAGCCGAGAATCGCAAGCGTGAGCAGGATTTCGTCAACTCCGTGGAGCAGTTTCATGGGGCACGGCTGCTCAGTTCAGCGGTCAACGGCGACCTTTCTTTCAGCGAATGGGAGCTGGACGCGACTTACAAAGGCGCAGGCCGGGTCCTACTGTCGCAGGTTGCTGTCCGGCGCTGGCGCGATGGAAAAGTGATTTCTGAGCGGTTCTACTACAACAAGGGCTAAGCCCCTCAATACACTTTGGGCACCATCGTGAAACCCTGGACTCCGACGCGGGCTGCCTCATTGGCCCGCATCGGATCGAGGTGAAAGACGACGAACAGCTCATTGAATTGACGGACCGATGACGTTCGGGGAAGGGCGAACTCGAGATGCTGCTGCACGGGTTCAACGTATCGCTGACGTCCCGCTGAGGGTAGTCGGACTGATCCGAGTGACTGTCGCACGGCTGGACCATTTCCGCTGCTGCCGAGCAGGAGCTCGAGCGCGAGTGTGCCCTGATACCGGTCTGCGTTGGCCACAACCACCTCAATCGCACTGCAGCAGTCCACTGAGAAGAACGCACCCAGGCTCTGCCGTGCTTCCATTCTCAGAGGACCGTGATCGGTTGACACCATACGTCTCGCTGCAGGAGTTCCATGGATGATGGCCGAGTTATTTGGCGGGCGCCGGTCGGGCGGACGGTAAATCCAGTACTGTCCGTAGAACGGAATGCGCAGCGGATCCTGAGTGACGTCCTTCGTTCCGAACACCGGGCCCAGAGCCGGCATGGGCGGCACCAGCAGTGTACGCGGCTGCTCGGGCGGAAGGATGATCACCCCGGTGTGGATTTTCTCGTCCGGACGCGCCGTGGCACCTGCGTTCCTTCTGATTGGTATCTGAAGCTGATCCTGCGACGCTTCTCCGGCCGGCAAACCCCATCGCCGAAGATGAGGCAGCAGACCGTGCACTGTGACCAGGAATGCTGCGACGAGCATCACTGCAATCAGTCGGGAGTATCCCCGGAGGCTGGTGCACGGTTGCGGATGGGAGGCCAGCAGCGGCTGGGAATTTGCCGCTGCGAGTGCTGAGGCAAGGCCCGCGAAAGGCACAGCCCAGAACGCTGCCCCCGCAGCTGCGAGCGTGATTGCAGTCTGCACAAGCAGTGAGATCGTGAAGCTGTGGCCGGGCGCCGGGCTCCAGACCAACGCCCGTGTAGAGGTCAGAGTTGCGATGTGTGGGCGGACATGGGTCGGCACATCCGCGGGACCGTGTACCGTTTCAGCGTGCGCCCGGGAAGCCCGTAGCCAGATGGCGGGGATCACCATCGCGGGCAACAGCATCCACACGGACTCGCGATCAAGGTACAGCGCCAGCGCGGGCAGCCACGCGGAAATCAGCATCGCGCCCGCCAGGGAATGCCGCAAACACAGCGGCGCTGGTCCGCTGAGCAGTTTGCGGACTGCGAAGAACAGGAGCGCGCACACTCCACAGGCGAAAACCAGGTACTTCAGTGCGAGCGCGAGCAGGACTTGCAACGACATGAGACGCATCGCGTCGAAGCCGCACCAGATCGCAACGGCACCAGCACCCGCGACCCCGACAGTTGCTGGCAGCCACTCGGCGCTGCTCGTCGCAGCTTTTTGCTCCAGCTCGAGATCTGAGGAGTCAGCCCGCCGTTCCACGCTCGATTAGAGGCCAGGGCCGCAAGCCTGGTTCCCGTCGTTTCACCCGATAGTATGTTCTGATCTGCATGTTGTTCCGGCTTACGACACTCGCCACTGTTCTTGCTCTGTGTGCTCCTGGCGCGGTCGCTTCTGATGAGCACCCTGATGTTCTCGTCATCGGTGCCGGAGTCGCGGGCCTGGCGACCGCGCTCGAAGCTGCGAACCAGGGCGCGAGCGTTGCAGTGGTGGAGATGTCATCCATCTTCGGCGGTCACGCACTGATGTCAGAAGGCGGACTGGCCTTGGTCGCAACGTCAACACAGGCAAAGCTGGGTGTGCGTGACTCGGTTGCGATTGCGCGTCAGGACTTCCTGCGCTGGGGCGAGGACCCGAACGTACCGTGGGTGGACCGCTACGTTCGCGAGTCGAGCACTGAAGTTCATGACTGGCTTGTGGAGATGGGACTAAAATTCACCGTCCTCAGAAAGCCTGCCGGCAACAGCGTTCCCCGATTTCACGAAAATGCCGAGCGGGGACTTGGGGTGGCAAAGGTTCTGTTTCTGAAGTGCCTGCAATCGCCGCGAATCCGCTTCCACTGGAACACTCAGGCGACCGGTCTCGTTCGTAAGGCAGGACGTGTGGCCGGCGCCGAGTGCCTGCAACTGCGCACGGGACGAAAGCTGACCATCCCAGCGGGAGGTGTTGTTCTCGCGACTGGAGGCTTTCAGAGCAACCTCGATCTCCTGCGCCGTCACTGGCCTTCGGCACTCACGTTTCCTGAACGCATGCTGGTGGGGTCTGGAGTGAATTCAACCGGGTCCGGGCATGCGATGGCAGCCTCTGCCGGAGCGGATCTGGTGCATATGAATCGGCAGTGGAATTATCCCTGGGGACTGCCCGACCCGCGTTATCCCGACGGGGTTCGCGGCATCTCAGTCCGGATGCCGATGGCAATTTGGGTGAACAAGCGCGGCGAGCGGTTCGTCGACGAACATGCTGGTCCCAAGGTGGCCGTCCCCGCATTGCTCGCGCAACCCGGAGCGACGTACTGGGCCGTGTTCGATGCTACGGGCAAGGACGCGTTTGTCGTGGCCGGTACGGACTGGACGGATCGCCGGCGGGTGCTCTCCCTGCTGCTGAACAATCCGGACGTCGTGAAAAGCGGAAACAGCATCGCTGAGCTCGCGCGCGTCACCGGCGTTCCAGAAGACGCTCTGGCGCGCACCGTTGATCGGTTCAACCAACTTGTCGAGACAGGTGTAGATGCCGACTTTGGACGGTTTGGCAAAGGGCGGGAACTCGAGCAGGCTTCGCACCGCCGTGCTCCTGCCCGTATTTTGACGCCGCCATATTACGCCATTCAGTTATATCCGCTCTCGCGCAAGAGCATGGGCGGCATTGCAACGGATGACCTCAGCCGTGTCCTGGATAAGACGCGCAAGGTGATTGCAGGTTTGTACGCAGTCGGTGAAGCCGCAGGGCAGGGAGGCTTAAACGGTGTTGCCGCTCTCGAGGGTACGTTTCTTGCGCCGGGCATCCTGCAGGGCCGCATCGTGGGACGCCAGTTTCAACGAAGCAAAGCTGTGCCGGTGGCCGCGCCTGCTTCCGGGAAACAGACCGAAGCGACACCCGTGAAGGCCCCGGAATGTCAGGCTTGCCATAACGTCAGCAACTTAATCGCAAAGCCACGGCCCGGCTATTGGCACTTCGAGCGCGTGCACACGCGGGTCCTCGAACGCAAGTATCCGTGCATCCAGTGTCACTTAGACATGACGCCCTTCCGGCCTGCCTCGCACATGACGAACAGATCGCAGCAGGCGGCGCAGTGCGCGTTCTGCCACCTTGCTGCCGAGTAAGCGATCAGGCCTGCGGCGGCAGCCGCGCCGCGGCAATCTGAGCAATGTCGAGCAACTTCGGACTCGACGGGCCGATCTGCGTGAGTGAGTCGCGAAACATTGAATTACAGAATGGACAGGCTGCGGCGACCATCGTGGCTCCGGTGGCCGCAAGCTGTGAGGCGCGCTCCGCATTGACGCGCCGGCCTTCTTCCTCGCCCAGGAACATACGCCCGCCACCTGCTCCGCAGCAGAAACCTCGCTGCCGGCTCCGTTCAGCCTCAACATCGGGTTGCGCGATCACTCTCGGCGTTTCGTATTCACCGCGATAACGGCCGAGATAGCACGGGTCGTGAAAGACCGTCTGCGCTGAGGAGGATGCCTCGGGTAGCCGGTGAGCGTGGCGCGCCAGAAACTCAGAATGGTGTTCAACCTCTACTTCGACTCCGAACTCTCTCCAGTCCTCGGCGATGGTGCGAACACAATGAGGGCAGATCGTAAGCAGGCGGACCCGCTCATGGCTCCCCAGTTGCTCGGCGTTGAATTCCGCCAGCGTAGAGACCAGCAGGTCGTTTCCAAGACGACGCGCCGGATCCCCGGTGCAGCGTTCCTTCCGCAGAACGCCCCAGGTCACGCCGAGGAACGTCAGCACCTGAATCAAAGCAGCGACAATCTCGCGGCCGCCGGGATCGTACGCGCCCATGCAGCCAAGCCAGAGGCAATATTCCTGTGTGCCGTCGAAGGTGGGCATCGAGTGGCGTGTCGTGAACTTGTCCCGTTCCGATTGCGGAAAGCCGAGCGAGTTACCGTACTTCTCGAGATTCAGGAACAGCTTCTCGCCATGCGGATCGTCCCACTTTCCGGTGTTCACCAGCCCGCGGCGCAGCCCGATGATGATCGGCAGATGTTCAATGCCGACCGGGCACTGATACTCGCAGGCTCCGCAACTGGTGCACTGCCACAACATCTTCTCGGCGATGTAGTTACCTACGATGGGCTCCGAAGAGTTCGGGCCGTTTTCTCGCAGATAGCGGCGCATACCCAGAGCGATCTGTTTCGGATCAAGCACTTTGCCTGTATTGTTGGCCGGACAATGTTCGGTGCAACGGCCGCATTCAACGCAGGAGAACACCTGAAGCGCTACAAGCTGGGATACGTCCTTACCGGTTTCAATGCCGAAGTCCTCATCTCCTTCGAGCGGCGGGATCAGGCTGAACTTTCCGCGGCGGAGGAAGATTGCGACCGGGCTGAGCAGCAGGTGCAGATGCTTCGTACGCGGCACGATCGGCAGGAATGCAAGGAGTGCGAGTGTGTGCGCCCACCAGTTCGCGCGGCCCGCAGGCGACTCTTCCGGCAGCCAGAGCCAGCCGGCGAGGTAAGTCACCATGAGCGTGAGGATCAGCGTCGTGATAACGGCGGAGCTCTTGGAAACCTCACCCAGCCAGCGTGGCCGAAGGACGAAGCGTCGGACCGCCAGACCCGTCATTCCCCCCATCACCGCAAGGGCGAAGACGCCGGCAAAGGCGAAGTAGATGCGCCCGAAGGAGCCTTCAGCACTTAAGAGGTCGAGCCCGAACCCGGCGAGCACATGATCGGCGGTCACCAGCGCAAAGGCGAGGAATCCCCAAAAGACGAGGGCATGCGCCAGACCTGGCCAGAAGCGCTCGCGGAGCACCTTGCGCTGGAGCAGGACTTCATCCACCCAGTTGCGGACTCGTGCAGCCGTTGTGCCCCAGACGAAACCAGGGTCAGGCTTCGATGCCCGTATGGTCCTGACGATTGGAGCGAGCGCCTGATAGAAGAAGTAAGCGGAGATGGCAACGAGAACGAGGAGCGCTCCAGCTTCCGCAAGCGAAGGCGAGTGCATTGCCGCTCACGACTGTAGCATGCACCTGTTTGGGTCGCGATAGTTGATTCAAGCACCACTCGCGCTACTTGCTGCAGCGGCGGCGAAAAAGTGCTCCATCGCGCCTAGTGTCGCCTCAGGCTGCTCAAAGTGAGGCATGGCTTTGGATCCCGGAATGCAAACGACCTCCCAATTCCGCCGTTGACGAGCGAATGCGGGCAGCAGGTCGGAACCGCCGCCATAATCGCTGTTGTCACAGAACGCCAGGACTGGCTGTGTCAGCGCTGTGTAGTAGAGGTCAATGTCAGGTCGGAATAACTGCCCGCTCAGGAAATAGAACGGCACATGATGAGCGCCTGGCCTGTGTGCCGTCAGATATGCGTACTCTGCCAGCCCGTTGTCCACTGGACCCTCAAAGGCCTTTTGCAGGTAATAACGAACCGCAGGCCTGGAAACGAGCAGGTCGTACAACGCCTGTCTCCAAACAGGAAAGGTGAGCGCATGGTGAACGAGTGCTGAACTCTGCGGTACGTCCTGCCCGAAGCCTGTGGGAGCGATGAATGTGAGCGAGGAGAACGCCGACGGTTCCTCAACAGCCCCTACGGCTGCGAACTCGGACGACAGCGAGAGCGTCACCACATCGACGGGCTCCGAAGCCCCGAGTTCACCCTGCACGAAATCGAGAATGCTTTGGACGAACACATCTGACGTGTAGCCACGTTCGGCCCGCTCGGAAAAACCGAAACCCGGCAGATCGATCGCAAACACCGGACGCCGCGTGCGGAAGTGCTCGAAAATCGGGCGCATGTCGTAGCTCGAGGCCGCGGCGTTGATACTGTGCACCAGAACTAAAGGCCGACCGGGCACGGTCTCATCCGCGTAGTAAGTCATGCGGCCGCAGAGCGGCGTTGCGGTTACATAACGCTTTGCCTGCAGGGCTGGTGGAAGAGTTCGGCGGTGATTGACGAACAGGGCGCTGTAAGCTGTCCAACCTGCAGCGGCGGCCAGTCCAGTCGCGGCGACGACGCCCGCACCCGTCGCGACAGCGCGGAGAACACTCGGGGTCTTTTTTGGCTCCATGATGTCCCCTTCAGTGTCGCGCGGCGCGGGCACCGGCAGAGAGCGGAGTATTATTCTTTGGGTGCCGGCCGGCGCATCATGTGAATGCGTGGCGAGGGCGCATCTGTGACGCTGTAATCGCCGGGCACTTCAAACAGCGAGGGCAGCGGCTCGCCCCGGCGGATCGTCGTCAGCTTGTAGGTCGTTTCACCCATACGCGGATCTTTGTGTCGCGTCATGATGATCGTCTGCAATTCTGGCGAGTACCACTGCTCGTTAACGATCTCAATTGGCCGCTCGTTCCCAACTGCTCCGGCGGGGATAGTATCGGTGGTGCGCGTGCCTTCCGCCACCACCCCTTCAATTGACTGCTTGCCCAGGCTTTCCTTCTTCTGTGTGGTCCCGTTTTTTGGAACGCGGATCATCACCGGGCCAACCGGTGCCGCGGTGACGACATCTGCGGCGCTGTGCAACTCCATTCGGAAGTTGCGCACATCCTTCGGTGCGCCTGCCTCGCCCTTCTCGTCCGAGCTCATGTGCACAATCATCCCCTGGCCCTTCATCTTGCGCGCGACCTTCGCGTTGTGGTCGAGCGTGTAGCTGACATCGTTCACGGGGTCGTGGATGACTGTGATCTTCGGCGTATTGCCCTGCGCGAGCGGGCCGATTCGCAGCGGGCTGAGGTCTCGCCGAGTCCGGCCCTGACCGTCGCGTGCCATTTGCACCGTGCTCTTATGAACGATCCGATTGCCGTCGCCCAGCGTCTGAACTGTTTCGGTCACCGCTTCCGCAGCGTAAGGAGCGCTCTTGACAACTTTGCTGCCAAGGGCAAACTC
>DASQEG010001033.1:0-10350 GCA_035633775.1 Bryobacteraceae bacterium | reverse complement strand
TGTGCTCTCTTCTGCGGCGGGCCATTGCGATAGAACTTGTTGAAGGCCTGTGCCTGAGCTCCACCTGCGATGTGGGCGTAACCGCGGTCGATTGCCTCGCGCTGAGCGAGGCCATCGATCGTCACCATCCGGAGGTTTTCGATCCAGCTGAAGACCGTTGACCGCTTCAGACGGCCGTCCGCAACCGAAGCCTCAGTCGCTGGACCTGCTGCCACCGTGCGGCCGAGCGAATACAAGGCGACGAACGGAACGACATGAGACTGCGAAGAGATGCGAACGAGGCCGCCGATGGCGACACCTGTCGTGAGCGCGCAGATCAGCGCCATTCGTCGCCAGTTGCGTTCTCGTGTGATCAGGCTGCCGTACCCGTTTGTCCCACTCCCTGCGGGCGGCAAGATAGGAATTGTTTATGCCGGCATTTTGACGCTCTCGTTCGGCTGACTTCGTTTCAACGGAAGCAGTCGTATCCGCCGGCTGGGTACTGCGCTCGGTGCGTTCGGCGTTACGATCAGAATGCTTTTCCTATCACCTTGGCAAGCAAACACCATCCGCCGGAATCCGTGAAGCAGGTTGCCGGTCGATTACCCGCAACTTCCAACATCACGGTGCCGGTGGCTTTCGCCTGCATCAGCGTCGTTACCTGTACTGTAGTCATCAGGCACCCGTCGTTCATTGCCAGATTCTGGAAGTTCCCACCTGGACGGGAAAGAAACTCGACATCGCCTGACGTGACGTTATAGTGCCACTCATAATCGCTCAGACGTCCGTAGATAAGTCCGCCGGCAGTGTATGTATAGGTGACTTCAGCGATTTCGCCGGCGTTGAGATCGATCGACAACCGAACCGGAGCGTTATTGTCTGTGCAGTACTGATACGCAACTGCGCCGAGACAGGGGATGATCAAGGTAGGCTCCTTTTCCACCATGCGTTTAAGGTTCCCGAGGGTCGACAGACTAGAGGTTCGTGTCCGGGAACGATGTGTCTGTGTTGTTTCCGATGGTTCCAACCACTTCCTGTGCGAATCCACTGAACTGCCGATACAGCTTCCTGCCTTGAGTGAGGCTCCGTGGTCCGACAGGTATGTTGACGAGTGTTGGCAGCGCGTAAGGCGCTTGAATCCACGAAGACCAGGGACCCTTGTCGCTTTCTCCCTGTGGGGTACAGAAGCTGACGGCGTAGCGGACTCTATAACCTTGCACCCACTTCTGCGTTCGACCCTGGAGGCTGTCTGTTGTTTGTGCCCACTTTCGCTCGTCGTACCATGGCGAACTGATCGGCATCGGTATCATCGTGCCGATTTTGCGCGCCACCATCATTAGCTTGCTAATCGTTGCGGGCCGGTCCGTATTCGGCTGAACGGTCATCGTAATCGTCTGAAGACCAGCAGCGGACACAACCATGTAACACGTCTTCGTATATTGGACGGGTTCTATGCTGTTGCACAAATGCGGAGGGTTCCACAACGGCGCAAGCTCGCAACCGACAGCCTGGAGGTACCACTTGAATGCGCCTGCGGCCTCAAAGGTTACGAGCGTTTCCAGCAGATCGCACTGACTTGCGTTCAACTGCACCGCGAGACTATTCCCGTTGTACAGATCTGGTTTGCCGTCCAGCAGAACCGGGCCAAGTCCAGCTACGTACATAGCGACACTCCAGCGTCAGGATTCACGGCCGATCACCTTCACAAGCAACAGCCCGTCACTCATGGTGCATAGCGGGCGGTCGGAGGTTTGCGTGTGTAACTGCAACGTGACGGGACCCGTAGCGTTTCCACGCAGGATGGCCTTGAACGTGTAAGTATTCTGAAACGTCGCCTTGACGGTTCCTCCACCCGGCCCGAGTATGGACGCGTTGCCAGACATCACCCAGAATCCCCATCCAAACGGGCCTGTGGCGGTGAGGGTCACGGCCACCTCAGCGTACTCGTTCTGATCGAGCTTGAACTGTAGCGCCAGAATGGACAGGATCGTTTCATTGGGAGCAGGCTGGTCGATGAGCGGAGCCCTGTGGTCGAACGACACCACACCTAAAGCACCATCGATCATGACTCGTAAGCCTTTCCTTAGTAGTTTTTAGCAATTACGCACGCTGCCAGCGTTACCTGACCGATGCGGTAGCCTGGCGTCGCACTCATGTTGGACTCGTGGGTGATTGTCATCGCAGCCGCATGATCAATCCCGAGCGTCAGTGTCTGCACAGCGTTGGATTGGAGCAGTGTCATCCATGACCGGTCGTTGAGCGCTGTGAGATCGGATGGGGTATCACCCGTATAAACTCCGTGATTGTTGCCGATGGGCGAGGCAATCCCGGCGCGGCAGGCGCAGGTCCAGGCAAAACAACCTGCGCCCGTCAAGCTGAGCGTGACCTCAACCACATCGCCCGTTTGCACGTCGATGCTCACGCTCAGCCCGTCTCTGCCGTCCGTCTGGCCGTCCCACAACGAAGGGACTGTACATATGTCCCCGTTTCCAAGGGCGGGAACAAGCATTGCTTCCTCCGTTCAAGCACTGGCCCGTGCAGCCCAGGCACTGACCGTCGGTTCCGGACGCTGTTGCGGTCCTTCCAGCAGCTCGAAGTTTTCGGTATAGACCACACGCCACTTGTCGACGACAAGTTTCGCGGCGGGCACACCTTGCACCCGAGTAAGGAAGCGACCTTCGGGATTGTAGATGTCCATGCGGTAGTTCCGCCAATCCTCACCTGCGCCTGTGTACGACAGAACGTAGATGTATCCGCCGTACTCGAGGCTCATGTCCAGATACGTAATCTTCGTATGTGGATCGTCCTGCCCCTGGTTCAGAGACACGGCCGCAGCACCAGCGAAATACTCGACTGACGAATTGGAAACGGTGAACGCCTGAATACGCGCATTTACTTCCTCAAGAACCAGGAAGGTGTTGCCATCCAGGGTCATTGCCATCGCTTTCGCGCCATGAAGCAGGCCGAGGTAGGATCCGAAGCCGCTTGCCTGAGTCGCAGGAACGGCCTGGCTCAGGTTGTCAGTTGGCGAATCCGGGATGTTAAGAAGTTCGACCTTCTCCTGGTCTGAGTTCAACGCGACAAGCACGCCGCGTGGATGCACCGCGATATCAGAGATACGGCGGGACGCGAAGGTTCCCCAGCTTGGGGCATGAGCCAGATCGATCGGGCCGGTCTCATTCAGGGAGATCCGGTGCGCATGGTATTCCCAGTTACCGTTCACCGATCTTGGGGCGACGCAGAAGTGTAGTCCATCCGCGGCTCCGAGCAGATCATATTGCAGAAAGACAGGCTGGCTGTAGCCCACCTGCGCACCGGACCCGTTGCCGAGGATGCGCAGGAACTGATCCGGATCCGTTCCCGAGAGGCTGATGGTCTGTAAGGTGTGTAGCGGCACTGAACCTGTACCGGGCACATCGGCTGGAAGCAACTTCGGGCTGATCCCTTTCCAGACATAGCCCAATCGCCCCTTCATATTGATTGTGATGTGGTCGAGGTCGGCCAGAGCCACGGCCTTGTTGCCGCCCAGGCTATGGATCGTGTTTACTGGCGGAGTGCTGGTCTTGACCCAGATGTGGCGGCCGTTGCTGTAAGCAAGCTTCTCAACGTGCCTGTAGGATGTCTGCTGGTCCAGAGGCACTAGGTTCTCAGTGATGTTGAACGAGATATCGAGTGACTCTTTGCCTTCTGGCAACACGTTCGGTATCGGGTCGGAGACTCCGTAGCCGCCCACCCAGCCGGTCTCGGGATCGCTGAACTGCGCTTCGACAGTGACGCGACCCCCAGCAGTCACTTGAAACGTGTGATTGATCGTGTCGACCTTTGGGCTCTCAAGCTCCCCCTCGAAGACGGAGGGAGTTCCGCCGCTGGGGGTGACAGAAAGCTTGTAGTGCAGTGCGCCCTCAGGGAATTGATAATCCTCAGGATCGTGGCCTACGGTTACGTTCACGGGGATCACCGCCGACACTGTTCGGCTAGCAATTCGTGGCGTCTCCGCCAGATTGATCGTTGTCTCGATCATCTCCGCAGCCACGCCAGCCGCTGCCACCGCGAGGAACACGGCCTTTGCAAGTGGGAATGCGACGGTTGTATTCGCGGTGCCGGCCGCTGCATAGAAGTACACCAGCGTTGCGGCCACTGAGGCCGCAAGACGGCCTCCCATCCTGGGCGCCATCGCCCAGAACGCTGCGCCAATCTCTGCAGGCGTTTGGCCCGAGTGCAGCACCGCCTGCATGATCGGTGTCATTGCGGCCTCGACAAGGTCGGAAGCTATTTGCTCGATAAACGTGACCACCGGGACGTTTGCTACGACAGCCGTACCAATGCCGAGAGCGAGTAAAAAGCTCGGCAACGCATAGCAGAGGAAGTATGTTTGCACCCTGGCTGGAGTGTCGATACCTTCATAAGTCGCAGGTATATGGGAGTCCATGCTCGGCGATGCGATGACGATCTCCATGTAGGCGGCATCGTTGGGAATTGTGACGGTGAACTCACGCGAGCTCGACGCCTCGACGGGAACGCCCATGATCCGCTGGCGCGGCTTGGCAATCGCCTGAAAGCTGTCATATTTCGTATCGGCTCGTTCAAACGTGCGGGGCGGACGCTGATCATCGGGCAGATCGGAAAGTGCAATTGGAGACTTGTCCTGCCCAAGGAAGCGCACTGCCACGGAACGGTACAGGAAGAAGCTGTTGCTCACCTTGAGGCGAAACTGGCGTCCCTTCGATGAGACAATTTCAACCTGAAAACCGTTGCCCCAGCCCGGGTTGTCGAGCGAGAACTCGTAACCTCCTGCGCTGCTCACGGAAGGCTGGATTGCGAACCGCCGCACGCGTGCAGGGTTAGTGGAGTTCGCCCCGCCTACCTGACTGCTTTCGTCGAAGGCGTGACTGCCGAATGTGGTCTGAAAGCTAACACCTTCCATCTCAGGGTCATTACGCATAAGCCGCAGCGCTTCGCGTACAACCGGCTTCATAGCCTCCTTGACACTCTCGTCGTAGTCGTAAGCCCACTGAAATCCCAGGCCCTCCGGCTGCTGGTCAAGCGGCTTGCTGACGTCCGTAACGCGGATCTTCTTTCCATCTGGATCGAGGGTGTATCCAGCCGTCGCCCAACCGACATACCCCTCCTCGGCCTTATCCGGGTCGACAACGCCTCCGGCTTCGGCCATCGCCTTGACGAGGGCTCCAAATGCACGAGTGGACTCGATCTTTGAGAGTGCCTCGGCGACGGTTGCAGGTTCAAAGCACACCAGCTCTGGATGGTGGAACACGATGAACTTCGCCGCATCTGTCAGGTTCACAATGTCAGCCAAATCGCCGTCGTGGATCCACGGCGGTGCGGAGCCGTCCGCTTGCAGCAGCCCCAATTGCTTCGCTTTGCTGCTGTGGATGCTGTTAGCGATACCTTTCTTCCTGTGATGTGCGACCACCGCCTGCTTGGGGAGATGAATACAGGCAAGTGACATTCCAGGAAGGTCCGTCCCGTTCTTCGAAGACGTTATCCAGTAACTCTGTACAGCCTCTGACGGCATTGGGAGTGTTGCGTAATGCGTCAGCCGTTCGTCGGGCACCTGACTCAGCAGTTTCACTTTGCTTCGGTGCTCGCTTCGTGACCTCTCGTCATGCGGAACCAGTTCCTGCCGCTGTAAGCCGATGTTCAAGGTGTGCCGTATGTCTTTCGGACAGTGCGAAAGATCGAAGTGCAGTGTGCGAGTCTCGCTCGAGCGAGGGGTCTGTTCGGTATTAGCCATGGTTTTCCTTTCCAAAGAGTGTCTTGTCACTGAGCGCTTACGCCGATGCCGCCCACAAGCTGACCGAAGGTTCTGGTCGCTGGTTGGTCAGTTCGGGGGGTAGCAACTCGTAATTGAGTGTGTAGACGGCTCGCCACTGATCGACTGTAAGTTTGGCTGCGGGCACAGAGCGCGTCCGGCTAAGTTTGGTTCCATCGGGGTTATAGGTGTCGAGGCGGTATTGGACGGTCTCCGTACCCGGCTCCTCGTACGAGAGCACGTAGATGTAGCCGCCGTACTCGAGAGACATGTCGAGGTAGGTGATTGTCCTGCCCAAGTCTTCAGGCCATTGCCGGAGAACCGTTTCGCTGGAAGATCCAGCGAAGTACTTCACTGGCACACCATTGACGTTGAACGCCTGAATGCGGTTGTTCGCCTGCTCGAGTACGAGGAAGGTGTTGCCGTCACGGGTTAGTGCCATCGCAACCGCTCCGTGCAGTCGGCCCACATATTCGCCCTGCTTCCCAACCTGGGTCGCGAAGTGAGCAACGCCATCACGTGCGTACGGCGCGTCCGGAAGCTTCAGGATCTCGACCATCTCCTTCTCGGGATTGAGCGCCAGAACGAACTCGGTCCCATGGACCGCCACGCTTTTGATGCTCTGTGAGGCGAATCGACCCCAGCTCGGCAAGTTCGAGAGTGAAATTGCCCCGGCAGTGCTCAGGTCGAGCTTCCGAACATGATAGTGATACGTCGGCTGACCGGTATGCGCATCTGTGCCGTCCTGCGTATAAGCAAGGATGAATTGACCGCCGGTGGCTGCCCCGAGCATGTCGTATCCCGGCATTACGGGCGCTGTCAAACCGCACGGCAAGGTTTTGAGTAACGCGTCTGGATTGGCGGTAGCCAATTGTATGTTCTGCATAGTGAAGAGCGGCGCGCCGGCTCCGCCTCCGTTGCAAGGCGAGAGCCCGGTTCCTTTACCGCGCCACCCGTACCCGAGCACGGCGACGTTGTACGAATTTCCGTTCTGACCCGCATTGTGCATGTTGAACGTGATCTGCGTCAGGTCTTCCAGCGTTACGGACATGTTGCCGCCCAACTGTGCCCGGGTGGACGCAGGAGCCGTGCTTGTTTGTTTCCAGGTGTGCGTACCGGCTGCGGCCATTGCGAGCCTGCTGACGTGGTGGTACGACGTGCCCGTTGTGAGTGGCACCGGGTTCTCGGTTATGGTCAGTTCGAGGGCAAGCTTCTCCTGTTTCTCCGGAATGAGATTGGGCACCTTTGCGGTAGCCCCGTAAGCCGCAATCCAGAAGCTGTCGGAAGCAAACTGCACCGTGACGTGCACTTCTCCACCAGAAGGGATGGCTGTGAACGTGTACTGGGGCAGAACACCCCTGCTCTCGTCGTAATTACCGGGGGCGAACGGCATCCAGCCGGTGTCGTACTTCAGCGTGTCGGTAAGGTGCGCAACCAGCTTGTATTGAGTCGCGGCAACTGGGAACTGATAGTCATTCTTGTCAGGATGGATCGTCACCTCGAGATCGAGTGTGCTGGTGACGGTAGTCGGAATTACCCAGGGTGAGAGGGCGACATCTGCGATCGTCTCAGCGAGCTCGGCCAGAGTGGCCGTGACTGAAACCGCTTCCCAGATAGCTCCAATCACCGGCACGAACTTTGCCAGCCCCTCCTCGGCCGACACCTCAGCCGCCCACGCGATCAGCTCGAGGAAAACTTCGGGAGCTTCCTTGATTACGGAGTTCAGGATTTCGATACTCCAGCTGGTGGACATCGCGTCATGGGTATATTCGGCGGAGAACAACCCGGCGCGAACGGCCTCTCCTGTGAAGACCTCTACCACCCACCCGGCCACTTTGGCAATCAGGGCTTTACCTTCGCTCTCAATCATGTTGGAAGCGATGCCGAAGGTCAGAAAAACAGTGGGAATGGCGAGGTTGATTACGCCTGTACAGATCGCACCAGGAGCCTGCACATTTTCAAAACTTGCGACGCTGTCCGGTAGAGAGCCTGTGCCAAGCGTGCCGCACAATATGTCGACGGCACTCGCACTCTCCGGCAGGGTTATGTGGAATTCTGCTTCCTCATAATCCTTGATGGGAATACCCATCAGTCGAGGCCGATCTTCCACAGTGGCGAGGTAGCTGGTGTAAACACCGTCACAAGCGGTACTGCGAGGCCGTTCGGGTGCGGGGATGTCCGCGAGCCGGATCGGCGTCAGCGTTGTGCCCTGATAAGCGAGAAAGCGCGCGAACACACCGAGATAGCGGAAATAGCTATTCCGAACAGTGAACGTCAGAGTGCGACCGTCCGTCTCTGTGAGTTCCACCTGGCGGCCGTGGTGCCAGTCGGGATCCCCGACCTTATATTGGTAAGCCGATTCCCGGAGCGCTCCATTGGAAACGCGGGACACCTCGTTGGCCTGCACGTTGTGGATTCCAAACTGAGTGGAAAAGCTGATGCCCTCCATCGTCTTGTCGTTCCGATGCGCCAGGAGTGCCTGTTGCACCACTGGCTTCATGTAGGTGCGCGTTTCGTCCGTATACTCGTACTTCCAGCGATAGCCGCGGCTGCCATCCGGAATGCGATTGCCGTCCTGATCAAGAAGGTATACGCCAACGGCCCAGCCGTCGTAATCGCTCTCGGGATGCTGGGCGACACCCTGTTCGTTCAGGTTCTTTACCAGCGCGTCAAAAGCGGGAGCATTCTCGATCCTCGCCAGGACGTTCGCGCTGGTCTTCGGATCGAGGCTGAGCAGTTCCGGATGGTGAAAGACGATGTACTTGGCGGCTTCCGTCAGATCGGTGAAGTCAGCCAAATCTTCAGGCTGCACTTGCGCCACGGTTGTCGAGCCGCTGAGGCCGAGGTTGCGCACCTTGGCGGCATTCAGGGTCTGGGCGACTGTTGACGTTTTTCCGTTTTTTGCCGCCGCGGACGGGACGTGGATGGCCATCATTGAGATGCGTGGTGGCGCACCGTTCTTGCTGTTCGGGTGAGTGACGTAATAGGACTGGACGGCGTCACTCGGCAGACGAATCTCCTCCGCGTAATGCGTCAGCCTTTGATCGGGAACATGCCGCAGCGCCGGGTTTGCTTTGCGGTGCTTCGTCAGCGACTCGCTTGTATGCGTGATCAGGTTATACGTTGTGGCACCGACATGCATGATGTGCGAGACGCCAGGTTTTGTGTGGGAAAGGTCGAAGTGCAGTGTTCGCGTTTCTGCTGGACGTTTAGAAGAGTTCTGCTGACTTTGCATTTGCTGTCACCGCCGTCCGTCGTGATTCCTGCTCGGCAGAACCCACCGTACGGCCAGATTGGCCCGCAGAGGGAGTCAAGGCACGCGACTTAACAGGTTAAACAGCGGGCTGGAAGGCTGTTGGAGCCGACTGTATCGTCGTGAAGCAACACGCCGGACGTTACGAAACGCTATGAAACTTCCGTTTGGGTCATTAGTCGGCGATGTTTATAGGGACCTCAGGCGAGTGGCGAATGCCTTGCGCCCGGGAATTCCATCTCCAGGAGCGAAAAATCTATGAGCAGCTTTGGGTTTAAGAGTCTCGAGCATGCGTTGGCCACCGCTGCCCGCGACGTAGTCATTGGTGCGCGCGCAATCTCAACTGTGAGCGCAAAGGTGCAGAAGGCTGAACCGGTAATCGAACAGATCACGGCACTCATTGATCCGCCGGCTGTTGTTGTCGAGCGGGCTGCGTTTGCCGCGCTTGCAGCGGTGGCCAAAGCAGCTAATGACACATCCGCTGCTTCTGCTGCTCAGGGACTCAATATTCAGCTTGACGAGCAGATGTTGGAAGACTTTCGCCAAGTGTACGCAACGCTAGTGAAGGCACTTCACAAAAATTCGCAGCAGGCTTCCGCCCCATTGAGCGGGGCTTAGCGAAAGGCGTGAGACCTCCCGAGGAGGACAGTAAGGGAGCCGGGACGGCGCAGGCCCACTGTCCACCTCGGGTTAACGCACGGACGTGTTCGCAGTCGACACGGCCATTTCACTTGAGCGCTGGTCCGTAGCCCACCTGGTCTGTTCCCCTGATAGCAAGGCCTCTACGCGCTCAGCAAGCAGCGGCAGCGGATCCGTTTCAGCATGCGCATAAGCACCTGCGCGTGCGAGATACAGCTGCTTCTCACTTTTCAACGCTTCCGCAGTACGCCGGTAAAGCATCCAGAGCGCCTGGTGCTGGTTCAGGTGCTGAACACCTTCGATCACCAGGACCAGCGCACCTAAAGCGGAACTGACGAAGGGTGGTGCGACATGCGCCAGCGTTGGTATGAACGCTGCGACGACAAGCGTGCACAGCTTCAGCCGTTTGTACCAGTGTGCACTGGACGTACTCTTCCGGTCGTACCACTCAATCTGATCCTCCAGGCGAACCAAGGTGGGATGCATAGTTGTTTCACTCGTCGTCGTGGTCACTCGATCGCCTCCAGAACACAGCGGAATCCAACAAACGGTTTGCGAGCAGCAGGCGTCTCGGCCCAGCGTTTCGTGAGTCGGACTGTTTCGACCGGGTCTTTCCACGAGCCTCCGCGCAAGACTCTCATGTCCCCGACGGACGGCCCGAGCGGATCTCTGTCCGGACTGCTGCGATAGTATTCGGCGGCGTACCAGT
>DASQEG010001032.1:0-4008 GCA_035633775.1 Bryobacteraceae bacterium | reverse complement strand
GCCGGATGCATGTCCGCCCAAGAAGATCCGCTTGGGGTCACCGCCATACTTCGCGATGTTCCTGTGCACCCAGGCGACGGATCGGGCGACGTCGGCGATCAGGTCTTCCATCCTGACTCCCGGCAGAAGCCGGTGGTTTGTCGAGACGAAGACGAACCCTCGTTCGGTCAGCGCCCTGGGTTTGAGTGCAACGTCGCTTTTGTCCCCGGCCTGCCATCCACCTCCGTGAATCCAAAACATGACCGGCAAGCTTTTCCCGGCTCCGTGTTCCGGCATATCGATATCGAGGACGTGGCGATTGTGACCGGTCTCGACGTCGGGAATATCAGCCATGACCTTCTGCGCCGTGGCACCGCCGGTAAGCAGGAAAAACGCCGCCGCGGAGGCGGAAACCAGTCGAGTGTCCATGACATCGATTGTGTTGAACGACGCGGTGGAAAGCAAGAGGCCCGCACGCGGTGTTGGCCAGGTCATTGAACGCTCAGCGCATTCCGCGCTCTCGTGGTTTCCCGATGAGAGTGCCGTCTGCCCAGGATCCGTGCCAGGAGCACGTCCGCGACTTCATCCGAGTTAATAAACTATCGCAAGCCAGGCAGTTCCTCTGCGGCGTCTTTGTGTCGCATCGTGGCTGAGGAACAGGCACAATGAGGTATGGAGAAGCCGATTATCCGCACAATTGGGCACTCCACACGACCGGTGGAAGTGCTTATCGATATGCTTAAGGCACACGGCGTAAACGTGCTCATCGACGTGCGCACGATCCCAAAATCGCGACAGAACCCCCAGTACAATCGCGAGGCGCTGGAAGAGCAGATTCACGATGCGGGCCTCGGGTACGAGCATATGAAATCTCTCGGGGGGTTGCGGCATCCTCGCAAAGACTCCCGCAACATGGGCTGGCGGAACGATTCGTTTCGCGGCTACGCAGACTACATGCAGACGCCGGAGTTCGCAGTTGCGCTGGAAGCACTACTTGCGACAGCGGCTCGGGATCCCGTCGCGATTATGTGTGCCGAGGCCGTACCGTGGCGGTGTCATCGTTCGCTGATCTCCGATATCCTGACCGCGCGCGGCTATCCCGTGGAGCACATTATGAGCGCCACTCAGTCGAACCGGCACACCCTGACGTCGTTTGCGAGGGTGGAAGGGACATCCGTCACGTATCCTCCGGAGACAGACAACAACCGGCTTTAGCGCAAGACCACCTTTCGGCATCGTGCAACAGCGCAACGCTCGCCGCAAGGTTGGCCGTTGGACAGGACGCATCATGCCGCTCAATCCCGCGTGGGCCGGCGGATACGATAACCTGCATGCGCGACGTATTCGTGCTTACGCTGATGATCGCAGTCGCTCAGGCACAGGACCCCGGGCTGTCGAAGGAGCAGCTCATAGCTCGGGCGAAGTCATTAGAACTGGCGACGCCATACGTTCCTCCACCGGGCGACCCGGTGGTGCATGAGGCAGGAGCATATGCGAAGGTCGTGTGTTCTGCGGTTTTCATTACCGGCTTTCTTGCCGAGTTTGCTGCTGAAAACCTCGGCTACGTGGTTGCGCCGTATGCGAGTCGCCAAAGGGTGAGCAGGCCAGTGGTGAACTACCGGTCGAAGTCGGTGAGTGTCACTTTGCGCGGGGGCGTCACTCGGGTTGCCAGGCACATGAAGGATCAAGGGTGCGTAGCGCTGCCTGTGGGGCGAAGTTCTCCTCACTTCAAACCGACACGCGTCAAAAGCACGCTTCGTAACACAGCCAGCCGCCCCTGGCCGATGGGCGACAAAGTGCCACCGCCCGAAGCAGAAGCGGGATTGAACCTCGCCAAACTACAGCAGGCGCTCGACGACGCATTTCAGCCGAGGGCGATGACCGCTGCGTTCGTAGTCACCTGGAAGGGCCGCATCGTTGCCGAGCGTTACGCAGAGGGGGTGACGGGCAACACTGCGCTGGAGAGCTGGTCGATGGGCAAGAGCCTGTCCGCCACGCTGATAGGTGTGTTAATCCAGCAGGGGGCATATTCTCTCTGGCAGCCAGCCCCGATCCCCGAATGGCAGAACCCTGATGATCCACGCCGCGCAATTCGAATCGGCGATCTCCTTCGTATGTCGAGCGGACTGCGTATCCGGTCGATGAACGATCCCGACTACGATCCGAAAGGAGGATATCCAGATCACCTGTATCTGTACACCGGCGAGGAAACCTGTTCCGCTACGCCGCCACCCGTCCTCTGCAATGGCCTCCGAATACGGTCGGACGTTATAGAAATACCGATCCGATGTTGATCAACTACCTGACGCGTCTCGCAGTAGAAAAACGCAGTGAGAACTATCACGCTTTCCCCCGGCGCGCACTGTTCGACAGGCTCGGGATGAAGTCGGTCGTGGTGGAAACCGATACGTATGGGAACTTTCTGACTCAGGGCTATGTACTGGCGAGCGCACGAGACTGGGCTCGGCTCGCGAATCTATACCTACAGGACGGCTTTTGGAACGGAGAACGCATCCTGCCCAAGGAATTCGTCAAGTTTGTCGGCACGGTCGCTCCGGCCTGGGAGTTCGACAAAAATCCCGAATACGGCGGGTTCTTCTGGATCAACGGTGTAAACAGGTTGCCCGTTCCTGAGGATGCCTACTTCATGAGCGGAGCCGGGAACCAGTTTGCGATTATTGTGCCCTCGCATGACCTGGTAATCGTGCGGCTTGGTCACTACAAGGGCATATCGGATTCATTCCTCCCGTTTACCTCGGCGCTGCGGCTGGTTATGGAGGCCGTTCCGGCGAAAGGATGATTCGCAAGCAGACTCCGTGACGGGCTCTGTTGCCCGACACCCAGGGCCCAACTTAGACGCGATGTTCCGAATCGCAGCGCATGGCCTCCGGCCTCCCGCGGTCCCATGCCCGGCGCGCGGCTCGCTCTGACGCCGTAATGAGCGGCCGTTGCATGGGTGTTCTCGCCACCGATTCACCGGTCTTGCTCGCGGCGGTATTGACAACGATACATGCGCGGCGCATATACTCTATGTGCGGTGCATATATCTGGCCGACGCGCGGCAACCGGAGGGAGACTCAACAGACATGGATCGAGACCGAGGAATCGCACGGCATCTGCCCCTTCGCAGCGTCGAGTTCCACATCCTGCTCAGCCTCGCCTCCGGTGATCGGCACGGCTACGGCATCATCCAGGAGATCGAAAGCCGCGGCGAAGCCTCCGTCCCGGACGTCGGCACGATGTACCGTGCACTGGCGCGCATGGCGGAAAGCGGACTCGTCGAGGCCGCCGCAGGGCGCACGCCTCAGGACACCGCCGACGAACGCAGGAACTACTACCGCATCACCAGCCTCGGAATGCGCGTTGCAAGAGCCGAGGCAAGACGCCTCGGTGATCTCGTCCACGCCGCCCGCATCGGCGGCCTGCTTCCCAGGGAGGCCAAATGAGCGCGCTCGGGCGCCTTTCCGAGCGCTGGTTTCGTCTGCTCGGCCGACTCTACCCCGAGGACTTTCGCGAGGAGATGGGCACCGCGCTGGTCGAGACCTACATGGATCGAGCGCACGTCGCTCTCAGCAACGGTGGGTCCTTCGGCGTCCTGGCCCTGTGGTTCCGCGCCCTGCTCGATTCTGTACGCAACGGACTGGCGGAGCGTGTCAACCCAGCGGCGTCCTGGCGGCGAGCAGGACGATGGGGACGCGATGCAGAGCTCGTGTCGCGCCGCCTGGCACGCTCACCCGTGTTCGCTTTCACCTCTATAGGCACACTCACTGTCGGCCTCGGACTCTTCGCGCTGGTGTACACCGCCGTGCAGAAGATTCTCCTCGATCCGTTGCCGTACCAGAACGCGGCGGACCTTTATACGGTCTGGCGCGACTACGGTCCGATCGCCGATATCACCCGCGGGGCTCTCAGCGGGCCCGACATCCTCGAACTGCAGAACGAGAACAAGGTCATTCAGGATGCCGCCGCGCTGCAGCCCTTCCTCGGCGGAATCTTCTCTGCCGGTGACGGCGCCGAGCCATCGGAAAT
>DASQEG010001031.1:0-1581 GCA_035633775.1 Bryobacteraceae bacterium | reverse complement strand
CGTTGGGTGGGTGCACATCCGCATGCAGTGCCGGCATCCCGAACACTACTCGGAGTTGTGCTGTTCCAGTTTTGCGTCGGTGTGTACGGAGGCTATTTCGGCGCCGGGATCGGGATATTGATGCTGAGCTCGCTGGCGTTTGTCGGAATCGCCGACATCCACGAGATGAATGCAGTCAAGTCGATCCTGGCAGCCACGATGAACGGGATCTCCGGGGCGGTCTTCATCGCTTCCGGTGTGGTCGTTTGGGAGTACGCCATCATCATGGCCGTGTCTGCGATCGCTGGCGGGTATCTGGGAGCTCGTGTGGCCCGCCGGTTGAATGCCGGTTTGGTGCGAGCGATTGTGGTGGCGATTGGGTTTTGTGTCGCGGCCTGGTCATGGACGAATTCGCGTTGAGGTGCGCCTCGCGAAACAACGCCTGCCGAGCACTCGTTGAATCACATAGAATGCCTTCGATGATCAGGAGATTAGGTGCGCGTGCATCACTACTGGTGCTGGCGGCCGTGGCTGGCGACGCCCAGCCTGTTCCTTCCGGCTGGCACGATCACGAAGGTGGATTGCTTAAGTATCGGGTCAACATCCGGTTTGGCGAAGAGCCCGATACCATGCCCACGGGGTTTAAGTTCGGGCGCGTCTCGGCAGTAGCGGTGGATGGCCGAGGCGAGGTTTATGTCTTTCAGCGCGGCCCCAAAGCAGATCCCATCCTGGTTTTCGATGGAAAAGGCCGGTACCTGCGCTCGTGGGGTAAAGGCATGTTCGGCAACCCGCACGGGATGCGCGTGGATCCCGACGGAAACCTATGGGTTACTGACAACGGCGATCACCAGGTGATGAAGTTCGCGCCAGACGGAAAGCTGCTGTTGACGCTGGGCCAGAAGGGTCAGGCGGGCACTGACACCCGCACGTTCAATCGACCTACGGACGTTGCCTTCGCACCGAACGGCGATTTCTATGTGTCCGACGGGTATGGAAACTCGCGTGTAGTCAAGTTCAACGCAAAAGGCGAGTACCTGCTCGATTGGGGCAGGAAAGGTTCCGGTTCGGGCGAGTTCAACACTCCGCACTCGATCGGCGTCGATGCAAAAGGGCAAGTGTACGTCAGTGATCGTGAAAACAACCGGATTCAGATCTTCGATCCAAACGGCAAGTTCGTAAAGCAGTGGACGCACCTCGGGGCGACCCAGAATCTGTACATCACGCCGCGCCAGGAGATGTGGATCATAACCCATCGCAACAACATTGAGAATCTGACTTACGACACACTTGCCGGACGGATCATGAAGATCGATCTCCAGAGCGGGAAGGTGCTCGGCTCAATGGAGAGTCCGGGACACTGGATTACGGTCTCCGGTGCCGGCGAGATCTTTGTCGGTAGCCTGACGGGAAATGTATTCCGCTGGTACCCCGGCTGGTTGACGCGAGGACTCGGCGCTGAGGAAGGATTGCGACCGGCGAACGAGCGGTAACGGACGTTAGCCGTCGATCAGATTCACCGCGGCAGCGTTGGAGCGGACCTGTTCCGGGTCTTTACAGCCCGGAATGACTGCCGAGACAGCAGGGTTACGAAGGCACCATGCC
>DASQEG010001030.1:0-8236 GCA_035633775.1 Bryobacteraceae bacterium | reverse complement strand
CGAGTTTTACGACGAAACCCGGCTACAGGAAATTCGTGACAAGTGGAACTGTTCGGAATGTAGCGACACGTGGCGACCGGGGTGTATTGTTCTGGACACCGATGGTGAGATTGCAACGATTGCACGTCGTGACCGTCTCGGCCGCGCGGAACTTCGGTACGTGGGTACGCCGGCAGAGCCGCATCCTACGCATGTTTCACATCTGCATGAGCTGATTTCGCTCCGTGAACTGGCGCGGCGGGAGAAGATGTCCCGGTACAAGGTCGTTCGCCTGCTCGCGGCTGTCGGAATTGAGCCCGCCCATAAGCAGGGCAAAACCTTCTATTTCGATTCAGCCAAAGCTCACCATGCTCTGCAGGGCCGGGTGGAGAATGAGCGGAGCGCCGTGACGCTGGCTACGCTGTCGACGCGTACGGGCGTATCTGAGGCAGTGCTCGCGAGGAAGATCCGTGCGGGTCACATTCAGACTCTGGGACATAAATCAACTCACCAGATTCCTGCCGCCGAAGCTCAGCGGATTGAGCGTGTGGTTCGCGCTGTGAGTCTCGAGCGTACAGGCATCTGCCAAACACACGCTCGAGGGCGTGGCGGCTCCGAGGTGGCCAACTGGAACCTCGGTCGTCTGATCGAGGTCACTCAGGCGGTCTCGCTTGACCGGCGCACGATTGTATTCGGTCAGGTAGCCTGGCGATGTGAGGGCACCGGGCAGAAGCGGTTGCATGAGGTGCTCGACGCTTACATTTGCAGCCTGGCTTTGAATCCGGAGCGCGCGGAAGTGAGGCGCAGGGCGCAACTTCTGCTCGGGTTGATTCATTCGTTGCCAGCAGAGTTTTCACGTTATCGGCTCCGCCTGTCATTGTTAGCCTCCGGAGCAATTGAGACCAGCGCATCTGTGGATGACCGCGTCCGGCAACTCGCGAGTGCCGCGGGGTGCGATTCGGGACGGAGCTATCAGAAGTTCCGGGCAAAAATCGATCAAGGTCTGAGCTCGATCTTCTCGCCGCGCGACGGAAATGCTTACGCTTGTAAGCCGCACCGCGACGACGACTACACGGAAGGCGCGGTCGTTGTAACCTGCAGTGGCACTACCCCTGACGTCGGAGTCATCATGCGAGTGGAGCAGGAATGCTGGGACTGCGTCAGCCGCGCCTGGCACAAAACGATGAGCGTTCGGTTTGCCGGCGGGGAGCGCCGGTTGAGCGCCTGCACTCAGTTACACACCAGCGAGAACAGGCAGCGAGTGCTCGTCGTGCTGAAAACGTCCGAAGTGATCCGTGTCACCGAGTTCATGCGACAGCACGGATCTTCTGCCGATGTTCGTCAGGGCAGCGAGCACTGGAACGAACGACGAGCGTCCTAGGACGCCGATCTCCGGGAAAGTACGGCATCGATTCTGCACCGAGCCCCCGCTGAACGGAAACGGCAGGTCGGGAGCGCGCCTGATATACGATTTCCTTCATGTGCAGTTTGGCGGCACGAGCTGTCCGCATTCACACGCTCGCTACTGTCGCGGCATCGTTCCTGTCCTTCGCCCCCGCAACCGCCGAGGCCGCGGACTGGCTGACGGACGGCGCGGATGTCCGGCGCACGAATTGGCAGCAAGACGAGAAAACGCTGACTCCTGAGAACGTCGGTTCCATGAGGCTGCTGTGGAAGGTGAAACTGGACAACCAGCCCCGGCAGATGCACAACCTGCTGGAACCACTGGTTATCGGACGCGTCGAGACAAATAACGGCCCGAAGCAGATCGTGGTGCAGGCTGGCGTGTCGGACAACGTCTACGCGATCGATGCCGAGACCGGCAGCGTCATCTGGAAAAGGCAATTCGAGAGCACCTACAAGGATCCGCCCGGAGGCCGGGGGCCGAGCGTGCTCTGTCCGGGCGGAATGACGGCCAACGTTACCATCGGCCCCGGCGATACTGCTGGCAAGTATGTGATATACGCGGCTTCCTGGGACGGCAGACTTCATATGCTCAACGCCGCCGATGGCGAGTACGTAAAGCCGCCGGCGAAATTCATGCCACCGAACGGAAAGCCGTACGCGCTCAGCCTGCATAAAAACGTCGTTTACACCCACACCGCTCAGGGTTGCGGCGGCAATCCCAACATGGTCTACGCCTACGACCTCGCAACGAACCGGGTGGGTAGCTGGGGGCCTGCTGGAGGGGGCATGTGGGGCCGTTCCGGTCCGGCGATCAGTAAGAACGACGTCATGTATACCGGAACGGGCGATGGTCGCTGGGATCCGGAGAACGGTCTGTTTGGCAACGGACTGATCGGCGTCAAACAGAACATCAAGACAAAAGCGCTGGAGTTGGAAGATTACTACGGTCCGTCGAACGCTGAGTGGCTGTTCAAGCGGGACCTCGACATGCAGGTCACACCCGCCATTTTCGATTTCAAAGGGCGGGAGTACATGGTGGATGCGAGCAAGGAATGCCGGATCTATCTCATGGACACTGAGTCCATCGGAGGCGATGATCACCGCACGCCCGCCTACAGAACCCAGCTGATCTGCAATGAAATGGTGGATTTTGCTGAAGCAGGCATATGGGGCTCGCTAACCACCTGGCAGGATCTGAAGGGAACCAGGTGGGTGCTCACGTCTTTCTGGGGACCGAGGCATTCGAAATTCAAAGCGCCGATTGAGCATGGGGACGTGCGCAAGGGTGCAATTGCGGCTTTCAAGATGGAGTCGACGAATAACGGCGGTGTCCAGCTCACTCCGGCGTGGCTGTCCCGCGACATGAGCCAGGCCGAGCCGCCACTGGTGGCGAACGGAATGGTCTTCGCGTACGGAAGTGGTGCGAACACTGCGCAGGCGTTTCCGGACGTCGGACTCGATTTCCGCATGGAGCGCCGTATCCCCAAATCCACGCACGCCGTGCTGTACGTGCTGGACGGTCAGACCGGGAAAGAGCTGTGGTCGAGCGGGAACCAGATCAGCTCGTGGAATCACTTCAGCGGTATCTCGCTCGCAAACGGAAGCGTGTACATCAATGCCTGGGACGGAACTCTGTATCGATTTGGACTTAAAAAGTAGATGATGAGGTATGTTGCCATTGTTGCGCTGCTCGTGATGGGTGCTCAGGCTCAAGCTGGTAGCGATGGCGAGCCCACCCGTGAGGAACTCGAGCGAATCGCGCTCGCACAGCAGCGGCTCCTGAATGACTGGGCCGGGCTCACACGCTACGGAAGTGAAAACAGCGAGCTACGTCTGGCACCCGGCGAAGACCGGGTAGTTTTCATCGGAGATGAAGTAACCGAAGGCTGGGGACAGGGTCAGACGAAGTTCTTTCCCGGCAAGCCCTATTTCAACCGAGGTATCAGCGGCCAGACCACTCCGCAGATGCTCGTCAGGTTCCGTCAGGACGTGATCTCACTCAAGCCGAAGGTGGTTGTGATACAAGGTGGTGCCAACGATCTGGCTGGCGTTGCCGGTCCCATGACACAGGGCACCGCAGCCGAACACCTGATGTCTATGGTCGACCTGGCGCGCGCCAATGGCATTCGCGTTGTGATTGCCTCGCTTACGCCCGTTTGCGACTGCTACAGGAACGTTACCGCCCGTCGTCCTCCGGGGAAGATCATTGGCATGAATGCGTGGCTGAAGGACTTCGCTGAGCAGAGTGGGGCAGTGTACCTGAATTACTACTCGGCACTTGTTGAGGGACGGGCGTTCAGGAAGGACTTAACCGCCGACGGCGTCGTGCCCAACGAGGCCGGGTACAACCTGATGTCCGCGTTGGCGGAAAAAGCGCTTTAGAAAGCGCTGTCGACGACCACTGTGGAGCAAAAGCAATGACGAGACGCGCGGTACTCCTGCACGGTGCGGTCTGTTGCGCGCTGCTGGTACCCAGCTTTGCACGAGCGCAGACCGGAGGCTCGGACTGGACGACCACTGGTTTCGACGCCCAGCGCTCCTACTGGATACGCTCTGACCCGAAGATCTCGCTTGAAAGCATGCGAAAACCCGGGTTCGAGCTGGTGTGGAAGACAGACGTAAACGAGGCCGCCCGCGGCAAAGCCCCTGTGACGCCGCCTGTGCTCATCGACTTCTATATTGGCTATCGCGGGTTTCGATCCCTGGCTTTCATCGGCAGTGGGGCAAATGCAGTCCTGGCGGTAGACACGGACCTTGGTCGCCCGGAATGGCGCAAGGGGTTCAGTGTACCTGCTGGCGCGACGAATACGAGTGAGTGCCCCGGGGGAATGACGTCGGGCGTAGCCAGACCAACGACGGTCGCCTATCCGTCACTTACAGGTGGCCGGGGAACAGGTCGCGGCAACCCGGCAAAATCGGGAGTGGGCGAGCCTTTCGAAGGCGCTGTGACGCTGAAGGAACTGGCGAACCGTCCACAGCGACCGACGGCGGCTCCTAAACCGGCAAGCACCGCTGTAGCGTCAACACGCAGGGTGGCTGCTCCCAGCAATCCGTTTGCGCCCCGGATCCAGTGGGTGTACGCCCTAAGCGGCGATGGCAAGCTGCATTCGCTGTACATCTCGAACGGGGAGGAGCCCAACGACGCGGTCACATTTGTTCCACCGAATGCCTACGCGAAGGGGCTGGTCGTAGCCGACGGCATCGCGTACGTCGCCACGACGAACCGCTGCGGTGGAGTCGACAACGGCATCTGGGCAATGGACCTGCGTTCCTCAGGCGTGAAAAACTGGAAAACCGCGGACAACGTGGCAGGCACTACTGGCATCGCCGTAGGACCAGATGCGACGGTGTACGCCGCCGCAGGCAGTCAGCTGGTCGCACTGGAGGAGGGGACACTGCGGCTGCGAAGCACCTACAACATCGGCAAGGCGCAGTTTTCGTCGTCCCCCGTAGTCTTCGACTTTAAGGACAAGGATCTTATTGCGGTCACGTCCGATGATGGCCGCCTGCACCTGCTCGATGCGGCCGCCATGGAACGTCCCGTTGCAACTACGCCCGCCTTCGCCGGTTCCGGATTCAACGCTGGGGCCATTGCCACCTGGCGTGACGCAGCAGGCGTCCGCTGGCTGCTCGTTCCTGTAAGCGGCCCGCTTTCCGCTGCTGCAAATTTCAAGGGCTCGATCACGAACGGTGGCATTGCCGCATGGAAGGTTGTAGAGCAGAATGGCGTGCCTTCGCTGCAGCCCGGCTGGATATCACGGGACATGATCTCGCCACTCACACCCATGATCGTGAACGGTGTGATCTTTGCTGTGTCCAGCGGAGAGTACAGAGCGGATGGCGGGAGTGTCACACCAGCGGAACGGACGAAGCGTTCAACGCCAGCGGTGTTGTACGCGCTGGATTCGGCCACCGGAAGTACCCTGTGGGACAGCGGCAAGACACTTACAAGTTTCGCGACTACGGGCGGGCTGGCTGCAGGCGGCAGCCGCGTTTACGTTGCAACTCAGGATGGAACGCAGTATGTCTTTGGATTCGCGATTGAGCACTAGACTGAATTTCTTATTCTGCGCGTCCGCAATGCTGGCGTGCGTCGCAGTGCCTGCCCTGCGCGGTCAGGAATTGCCCGAAGGTCACGGCCGTGACGAGACTGTCAAGCTCTGCAGTCAATGCCATGAACTGGCGCGCTCCATCTCGCTCCGGCAGGACCGCGATGGCTGGACCACTACGATCAGTAAGATGGCCGCGTTCGGCATGAAGGCCACGCCTAAAGACGTCAACGTCGTCCTTGATTACCTTACGAAGACGTACCCTGCAGAGGAGGTGCCCAAGGTGAATATCAACACCGCACGGGCAATCGAACTCGAAGCAGGTCTGAGCCTGCGGCGATCACAGGCTGCAGCGCTGGTAGCCTTCCGCGAGAAGAACGGGCCCTTTAAGAACATCGACGAGCTCAAAAAAGTACCTGCTCTCGATGCAGCCCACGTCGATGCAAAGAAGCACCGCATTGCGTTCCAGTAGTTGCCGGCGCTGGGCTGGTGCGCTTCTTGGCTCTCTGGTTCTGACCGCCGGCTGCTCCCGACAGGAGGCCCGGTCACCATACCTGGTCTACGTCACGAACGAGATCTCGGGAGATTTGACCGTCATCGACCCTGCGAAGACGGAGGCGGTCGAAACTATTGCACTTGGAAAGCGCCCGCGCGGCATCCACGCCAACGGACCTCTGATTCTGGTCGCTCTCAGCGGATCACCTCTGGCGCCTCCGGGCGTTGATGAGAGCACGCTGCCGCCGCCTGACCGTAGCGCAGACGGCGTGGGCGTTTTCGACCTTCGGCAGAAGAAGGTCACGCGCAAACTGTTCGGTGGTTCTGACCCTGAAGAGTTTGCCTTCAGCAAGGACGGTAAACGGCTGTACGTGGCGAATGAAGATGCAGCTGGTTTAAGCATTGTGGAACTCCAATCCGGCAAGATTTTGAAGACCCTGCCAGCGGGCGAAGAACCTGAAGGCGTGAAGCTGTCGCCTGATGGCCGATTCGTCTATGTCACGTCCGAGAACGACGGCAACGTCACCGTCGTGGATACAGGCACATCTTCCGTCGTGAAGACCATCAGGACGGGACGACGTCCGCGTTCCATATCGTTCCTGCCCGACGGTACTCGCGCCTATGTCACCAACGAGAACGACGCATCTCTGACGGTCGTCGACGCGGTCCGGCATGAGCCGCTTCGAACCATCTCAACGGGCGCGAATACGAAGCCGATGGGTCAGGCAATGACCAGTGATGGCTCGCGACTCTTCGTCAGCACAGGCAGGGGAAGGAAAGTGCTCGCAATTGACACCGGGACGGAGAAGGTTACCGCCTCGGTGGATGTGGGACAGCGGCCCTGGGGTCTGGCGCTTTCGCCGGATGACAAACTGCTCTTTACGGCGAACGGTCCGTCGAACGATGTGACCGTGGTCGATGTCAGCAACTTCAACGTTGTTCGCAAGATCTCCGCGGGGGATCGTCCCTGGGGCGTGATCACTGTTGCCCAGCAGCAATGAAGTACCCTTGCTGTTTCGTGCTCGCGCTGATTTGCTCGTCCTGCAGCAGCGTGCCCTCCAGGCAATCATCTCCGAGTAAGGCGGCTGGATCAACCCCCGTGGTCCTCAAGACGCCGCTTGGTCTGCCTCCAGTCGCCGTTCCTCAGGACAATCCACTCACGGCCGAGGTGATTGAACTCGGACGGCAGCTTTTCTTCAGCCCAGTGCTTTCGGTGGATCGGAGCCTGTCCTGCGCGACCTGTCACGATCCGAAGCACGCCTTCGCCGATCGTCATTCCGTATCCGCAGGCGTTCATGGAGCTAAGGGCACACGCAACACGCCCACCGTACTCAACGCCGTCTATTACCGGCAGCAGTTCTGGGACGGACGTGCAGCCAGTCTTGAGGCCCAGGTGGCAGGTCCGATGTTGAGTTCGGTGGAGATGGGGCACAGTCTGGAGTCGCTGGTCAAGAGCTGTTCCGACGATCCTGATCTTCGTGAGTCGTTCGAAAGTGCTTTCGGCACCGGGCCGGTAACTCTGGTAATGATTTCACGAGCCATTGCCGCCTTTGAACGCACGCTGCTCAGCGGCAACGCCCCTTTTGACCGGTATCAATACCGCGGCGACAAGTCGGCGCTTAACGCTTCGGCTGCGCGCGGCCTGCAGGTCTTCTTGGACGCGGGCAAGGGCAACTGTGCGGGTTGTCATGTCATAGGTCGCAGCTATGCTCTATTTACCGACGGTGCATTCCACAATCTGGGTGTGGGGCTAAGTCCTGAAGGTGAGATCGTGGATGCGGGCAGGTTCACCCAGACCCGTCGGGCTGAAGATCGGGGCGCCTTCCGCACCCCATCGCTGCGTAACGTGGCGGTGACTGCTCCATACATGCACGACGGCAGTCTGAAGACGCTCAAGGAAGTTGTGGACTTTTACGTGGGTGGCGGCAGTTCGAATCCCTACCTTGATGCTCAAATAAAGCCGCTAACCCACCTGACGAAGCAAGAGCGTGCTGACCTTGTTGAGTTTCTTCTCTCACTGACCGGTAATATGCCGTCCCCTGATGGGAAAATGAATTGAAGTACTCTGCTGTTGCCCTATTTGCTCTGAGCTTTGTCGCCTGTGCGCCGCCCCGGCCGACTGACTCAGTAAAGACCCAAACTGCTGAACCCGAGTACTACCGCGTCGACGCCTCGACAGCAGGCAAGCTTGCGGGCGTTGTTCGTTTCACGGGAAGCAGGCCACGCGGACGTGTTATCTCGATGAATGCGGAAGAGGCTTGCGAGGCAATGCATTCATCGGGAGTTCCTGAAGAGACCGTCGTATT
>DASQEG010001029.1:0-1635 GCA_035633775.1 Bryobacteraceae bacterium | reverse complement strand
GGCGAAGACTACGATGTGCGGGAACAGCTGGAGCGTTGGGAACGCTTCGAGCGGCGTGCATGGACGCACGTTGATTGTGTCGTGGTTATGTCGGAGAAGGATCGCGCCACAGCATCCTCTGCGCGCCGCGTAGAAGTGCTTGCAAACGGAGTAGACCCTGTCCGGTTTCAGCCGTCAGCCGACGAGCCGGAACCCGGGCGACTGCTCTTCATCGGATCGTTCGCCCACCTTCCGAATCTGCTTGCTCTGGACTTTTTCCTGCGCGAGATTTGGCCGCGGCTCGACACCAATGGCATCAAGCTTCACGTGATTGCCGGATCGAAGCACGAATACTTCTATAACCTGCATCGCGAGCGGCTTTCCTTCACCCTGGCGTATCCGGGATTGATGTTGGAGGGCTTTGTATCCGACGTCCGCGGAGCATATCGCAGAGCAGAGATCGTCATCGCCCCGCTGCTCGCGTCGGCGGGCACCAACATCAAGATCATGGAGGCGATGGCCATGGGCAAGGCGATCGTCAGCACATCGGGTGGAGTCAATGGTCTTGATGAGCTTTCGCCTGGCAGCGACATTCTCGTACACGACGATCCGGAATCGTTTGCAAACGCGGTCGGCATGCTGCAGGCGGATCCAGGAGAGCGCAGGCGGATCGAGGAGCGTGCACGCCGCACTGCCGAAGCCGTTTACGGCTGGAATGCCATCGCCGCACGACAAGACCTGCTCTATCAAAGCCTCATGTCGTTATCTGCAGTCCAGCGGTAGCTGGCAGGGTTATACCATGTACATGCCGCCGTTGATCTCCAGCGTCTGTCCATGCATGTAGCGGCTCGGTTCCGTGCAGAGGAAGAGGATCACGTCAGCTACCTCCTCATTGGTACCGAGTGTGCCGGCTGGTGTGGCAGCTACTACGTTCTGCAGCATTTCGCGCGTTGAATACTTCTGGTGAAAATCGTTATCGACCGTGCCAGGGCTGACGGCATTAACCCGAATGCCCTGAGGAGCTAGCTCCCTGGCCATGCCCTTAGTCATCGCTGCTACGGCCGCCTTGGAAGCAGCGTAGATCGTCGCACCCGGGCCACCACCATTTCGCGCCGCGATCGAACTGACGTTCACAATCACACCGTTACGCCGTTCCATCATGCCCGAAGCAGCCGCCTGAGCGATGAACCATGCGCTCTTGGCGTTCAGGTTCATGATCCGGTCGTAAAGATCGGGTGTGAACTCGGCCAGCTTGGACCTCTGCACCAGATGCCCGGCGTTGTTGATGAGGATATCGAAGGGGCCTGCGGCTCGAATGCCATCGCAGAGCTCCTGAATCCCCGTATCGGTGGATAGATCGGCGCCAAAGAGATCGACCTGCGCACCTGCTGCGCGTGCCGCATCGGCTGCAACTTCGGCGCCCTCGCGATGCGAGTTGAAGTGAAGAAGCAGCTTCGAGACGCCCGCCCGCGCGAACGTGAGTGCCGTCGCCAATCCGATTCCACGAGACGCTCCCGTGATTACCGCAGTTTTCCCGCTGAGCAAGCGCTGATCCATTGGCACGTTTGTAGCACGTGTTGTGTAGCTGTTTCCGGGTGTCTGGCGTCACACAGGCGGGAGCGAGTTTTTGGCACTCTCGTCTTGTCCTATATGCGG
>DASQEG010001028.1:0-2467 GCA_035633775.1 Bryobacteraceae bacterium | reverse complement strand
GGTACCAGCCATATGGGAGACTTCGACCGCGGAAGCTGGACCGTACGGGAAGTAGTCACCAAGATCGCCGGCGCGCACGAGATCCGCTTCGGCGGTGAGGCCGTTCGCCTGTCAAATGAGATCAACAACACGTTCCAAATGATGGGTAACTTCGGGTTCAGCGGCCAAATTACGGGTGACGGGCTTGCCGACTACATGCTCGGCCAGGCCAGCAGCTTCACCCAGGGTGGCGGTGAGTTCAAGGACCTCCTCGGCACTAAATGGAGTCTCTTCGTTCAGGACAACTGGCGTGTCAACCAGGATTTGACGCTGAATTTAGGGGTTCGCTGGGATCCTTACCTGCCGTACTACGACCGGCAAGGCCGCGTTGTTTGCTTTCAACCGGGCCAGCAGTCGCGCCGCTATCCAAATGCACCGAATGGTCTTGTCTACGGCGGCGAAGATCGCGATGCCACGTGCCCACTCGCCGGGTCTGAGGCTGTTTGGGGCAACATCGGGCCGCGCATCGGGTTCGCTTACCGCCTGACGAAAGACAACAAGACCAGCCTGCGCGGGGGCACAGGTCTGTTCTACACGCCTCCGCAGTCCAGCCAGTTCAATCCGTTCACGAACATCGCACCATTTGCTCCGACATTCACTTTTAACGGCGTCAGCTTCTCGGACCCGTATGTCAGTGCTGGCGTGCGCAACCCGTTTCCTGACCAGTACGGTCCGACAATCCGGGGTCCCGAAGCAGCATTTACGACTCCGGCGGCGATTCGCGGGTACTTCGTTCGAGACTGGCGCATCCCGCAACTCGCCACATGGAACCTGATCCTTGAGCGGCAGATCGGTGCAACGTGGGTCGCGCGGGCCGGCTACTACGGAAACAAGGGGACGTACCTCAGCTTCAACGGCCCGACCCGTGAGGTAAACGCGGCCGTATACATTCCGGGTGCGTCCACGGTTGCCAACACTCAGTCCCGCCGGCCGAACCCGTTGTTCAGCAACGTAGGAGAGTACCAATCCGGCAACAACTCCCATTACAATTCGCTCCAGCTCGGACTCGAGAAGCGCTTTGCAAAGGGACTTTCGGTCCTGACGAACTATACCTGGCAGAAGACGATTGATGACTTCGGCTGGAGCGATCCCCAGAACCGCAGGCGTGACTACGCAGTGTCAAACGATGACGTGACTCACGTCTTCAAGTTCTCGAACATCTATGAAGTGCCTCGGCTTCAGCTTGCGAATACATTTGCGGATCGCCTGCTGAACGGCTGGTCGATGAACTCAATCCTTTTCTGGCAAAGCGGCTTTCCGCTGAACATTACAAGCGGCGTCGACAACTCCTTCACGGGCGTCGGTCGCGACCGTGCCGACTACCTCGGCGGGAATGCGCAATTGAGCTCTGACCGTTCCCACGCTGACATGATCGCGATGTGGTTTGACGCCTCGCGATTTACGGTCAACGCCCCGGGCACGTTCGGCAATCTTGGCAGGAATGCCCTGAGGGGGCCGCGGTACTTCAACACGGACGTGGCACTCATCAAGAACACGTTCATCACCGAGCGGAGTTCACTCCAGTTCCGAGCTGAAGCGTTCAACGTCTTTAACAACGTAAACTTCAACGCCCCGAATACGAACCGTTCGGCAGCGCAATTCGGGCGCATCACCTCAGCTCAGGATCCCCGGATCCTGCAGCTCGCCCTGAAGCTGTTGTTCTAAAGTGGGGCTGACGATCCGTATGATGTGCGAGATGATGTTTGCGACATTGTCGGTTAGAGTGCCTTGATACACTCGGGACACATGCTGCTGCAGACTCCACTTGCACCGAGCTTGACCCGGCGGAGCCTGCTTGCATGCGGTGCCGCTTCCGTGGCTGTGCATGCTTTGCGTGGCTCCGAACCGCTGGCATCTCTCTTTAACGGCCGGGACCTCGCCGGCTGGCAGATCAGAGGCGGCCCGGAATCGGCTTTCTATGTATCGGATGGTGCGATCGTCGCATCGCCTTCCTCAAGCTGGCCGGCGTGGCTGGCCACCCAGCGCGAGTACGAGAACTTCGATTTCTCGTGTGAGGTCTTCTTTAAAGGCTGGAGTGACGGCGGAGTGTACATCCATGCGCCGGAGCACGGACCTCCGGGGCAGTCCGGTCTTAAGATCAACCTGTTCCACCAAACGGACAAGGAGCCTGCAACCAACTCCATGGGCTCTGTGTTTCCGCTCATCGCGCCGAGGAGGGCCGATGTCCACAAACCCGGAGAGTGGAACCGGCTGCGCATTCTGAACGACTGGCCCGTCTTTCGAGTCTGGATCAATGACGAGATCGTACAGGACCTCAAACTTGATGGGCATCCCGAACTGTCGAGGCGTCTGCGGCAGGGTGCGATTGGACTCGTTACCCTCGGGTACCCATTTCGGTTCCGAAACCTGAGCGTGCGTGAGCTCCCGTCGAAGCTTTCATGGACAACGCTCTTCGACGGCCCTGCCG
>DASQEG010001027.1:0-3204 GCA_035633775.1 Bryobacteraceae bacterium | reverse complement strand
CGTCGGACAAAGGACCCGTTTCGAGGAGCCGTATCCTGGCCGCTGTCTCGCGGATCTCGGCCTCGGTTTTCGCGAGATCCGAACGAAGCTCCCTGTCCGACAGGCGCATTACGATCTGTCCCGCCTGAACTGAGCTTCCTTCTCCCACGTCGATCGACTCGACTACCCCTTCAACTGCTGTGCGGATGTCCGTCGGTTCCTTTGGTGCAATTGTGAATGGTCCGGCTATGCGCAAGTCGGTATGGCCGAACCAAGCCATGCAGCCCAGCACACCGAGGAGCGCGAGCAGAACGCCGCGTCGAAGCCACCGGCGCCAGGACGGACCCTTTCTTCGACGTCGATCCGACCTTGCAGCTGGTTCCGGTGCCGCGTGTGAGTGCGAGAGCACGTCACCATCTTCGTCGCTGGTCGCGGAGTTCGAACCCCGCCCGAACATCCGGGTGAATCGGTGGCGGAGTCTCACGAAGATCAGCACCGCCGAAAGCACCGCAAGGACCGGAGTCCCCTTTTCAATGAGCAGCCCTCCGGCTGAGGCAACGATGTAAGCGAGCAACATGAATGAGCCGGCCGAGGCCACGAGACCGTAAACAGTGTAGATTCTCCGTTCGCGCGTCGAGGCGGGCTTCTCAAGCGTGGGCTCGAGGCCGATCAGTCGCCGAAATCCGTTGCCGACGTGCCGGAACGATCTCCTCCGGAGGTTTGGTATCTCCAGGTAGTCGCTGAGCAGGTAGTATCCGTCCAGCTTCAGGAAGGGATTGAAGTTCAGAATCGTTTTGATTCCCGAGGTGGTCATGATGATCAAAGCCACCGTGCTCAGCCACGTCTCGGGGTCCAAAACTCGCCACGCCATCACGGCGGCCGCCCACACGGATAATTCGAAGTACGGACCGGCAAATCCAACCCACAAGCGACTGGACCTGTTCTGGAAAAGCCAGGCGTCGCTCACATTGCAGTACAGCGCCGGTTGAAAGTAGAAGAGGAGAAAGCCGATTTCGTGAACTTCGCCGCCAAAATGTTTACACGTGAGCCCGTGCGCAAACTCATGCAGGCCAACCACCAGAAAACTCAGCAAGATCGCAATCGGAACAATGGCCGCGTTGTACAACCGGCCGAGATCTGACAAGTATTGATCCCAATTCGCGACCACGGAGACCAGGCCCAGCGTGATCGTCGAGGCGGAACAAAGCACGAAGGTACTCGTGAACATCCATCGCAGGCGTGGCTCCAGAATGTTGAACAGCCTGTCGGGGTCGAACAAGCTCACACGGAAATACAGCAGCGATCTTTGTGTGCCGCTCGCCAGCCGTTCAGGTCCCGGCGCTGACGTCTGCTTCGATTCGAGCAGCCCGATATTATTCAGCGTTTTAACGAACGTGTTGAGCGACTCCTCGCTCAACGCTGCCTGGAACTTTTGCTCCGTCCTCTGCCGCACCACGTCCATCACCGTTGTGCCATCCAGTTGTGCGGCGATGAACTGCTCGGCCTCTCGAATTCTAAAGAAGCTACCTGTCGCCGGATCCTTGATGATGAAGAAGGTTCCGGCTGACGTTTCCTGGCGAGAGATTGCCAAGTCATCGCGTAGTTTCGGAGCGGGCAGCATTTTACGATGAACTTAACCACTGATCGTCTGCAAGCATGAGGGTCTGGAGGCGCATCTTCCGTGCGCCTCCAGACCCTTGACGAGTTGTATACTGGGGAGGCTGTGGACTACTCCACGGCCTCCCTTCCACCAAGGGTGAAACCCACCGGGCGTTAGTTAAGCCTCTGACGCCTGGTGGTCCTAGAGCTACAGCACTAATAGCTCTTGCTCTTCGACTTGCTCTTCGACTTGCTCTTGCTCTTTGAATGATCCTTGGACTTGCTGTGAGTCTTCGATTTGCTGTGGCTTTTGGAATCGTGGCTGTAGTCGCCATATCCTCCAATCAGACCAGGAGCAATTCGCTGCTCCAGCTTCTCCAATTCGAGATCGAGGTGCCTCATGTCAGTTCACCTCCTTCCTGATGAGAGTTAACTACACTAAACCTCGCGGGACGAGTCATCGGCGGCTATACCGAACTATTTAGTGAGGCTGTATCACAACATTCGTACAGTCACGCTTCTTAATTCGAATCATATCTAGACACGAATGAAGTAGTCATGTCAACGACTAATATGCCGGATAACTGTGACTTGGCGTACTTGGCCTTGACGGGAGTACTGCAAAGGAGTAAGTACCATAAGTATTTGTTTACAAGACTCTTACAAATGAGCCACCTTCAGTGCAACGACGATGCGTGCATCTGCAATCGCGATCCGGCGCAAGGGGGCAGCGTTACTATTCGTACTCTAGGCCTGGGCGATGTAAATCGTCACGGAAATAAAGAACAGACAAAGTAGCAGCTGTTCGTTAGCGCGGAAGCGGGATATTTTGTCTAACCAGAACACCTCCAGCCGCAGCCGAAAAGTGCAAGGCGGGGCGGCGACTTGCGCGGCGAATACGACCGCACGACCAAACGTCTATTACACGTATGTTTTGGACTATGTGAGCGACTTCGTGCCGTTTGTGCGGTGACTTTGGGTTCGTATAAGCGCTAATTGAATCGTGTGGAAACGAAAAACTTTAGCGAACAGCTCTCCGCGGCAATCAAGTTTACGCTCCGGACCAGTTGGACACCGCAGTGGGCGTTGGAAGCGCACTGCCGTCTCCCGTCGGGGGGCTGCAGCCCAGCGAGCGCGCGGAAGGCGCGCAGCTCGGAACTGGTCCGAGCTGCCATGCGGGCATCACGTCGAGCATGTCATTGACCGAGATCAGCGCACACCGGATCACAGCACGATTCGCGGACGAGCGAATGGTCTGTTGACGAAAGGGTTGTAGGTTCGAGTCCTACGCCTTGTAAGGAGAGTTCCAGAGGAAGACACTGCGGTGTATCTCCAGATCGGCGGGTTCGATGAAGCCCGTACAGCAAGCACACGGAGCGGGATGAGCTCCATTGGCTCGGGCCTGACTCTTCCGATCGCCTTCTTCCTCTTTGGAGCCGGCAGGCCTACTTGACTAGCCCTTAAGCGGACACCGCGTCAGTGATCAATACGGTCACCCACACTGTCGTGGCAACCAGACCAATCCTCCCACAGCCTGTATACCCTTGTTAAGTTATCGGGCGGACAACACGAGTAGCCTGGATGCACACGTGCCTGCGCACACCGCGCTACCTACGCTGGTCCGAG
>DASQEG010001026.1:0-2813 GCA_035633775.1 Bryobacteraceae bacterium | reverse complement strand
TCATACCAGTCATCTGTGCCAGTTCTTCCACCGAGTGACCTTCCACTTCCTTCATCAGGATGAGCATCCGGTCCTCTTCCGAAATTTTGTCCAGGAGCTTCAATAGCAGGTCGCGGCGTTCCAGTGTCTCGTCGACCGGGGCGGTGTGGTCGGCCGCCGATTGCGAATTCTCCATCTGAAGGTTGTCGTCTTCAGTGAAGTCGCTCTCGTAAACCAGCTTCCGGACGCGCTTCTTGCGAAGGTAGTCGTAGCACTCGTTGACCGTGATCTTGTAAATCCACGTCAGCAGCGAGCTGCGGAAATCGAAGTTGCCGATGGAAAAGTAAATTTTGGCGAAAACCTGCTGCGCGATGTCTTCCGCATCGTTGTGGTTGCGCAGGATGCCGAAAATAATTGAGAAGACCTTACTCTGATAGCGTTCAACAATCTCCTTGAACGCCATCTCGTCTCTGGCCTGGACACGCCGGACCAGAATGGCCTCATCCGATGTGCGGTGGTCCACTCTCGTTCCAGTCCGAGTTTTGTCGCCCGTGGCGGGGAACGGGAGCGCACCGGTCAAGCCGTTCATACCCACTCCGACGTGCGCCCCGGGGCTCGGGTTGCACGAATCGGATTCCGCCGGGACGCATCCTGTTTCGCCAGGTTCGACCCATCGCAGTTGTAGCAGATTCCTGCGACGTCGGGCAACCGGAACGCATCCTAACGATGGGCCATCACTTCCTGCCGAAGCCGGGTGAACCGGCGCACTGGCACTCTGCTCGCCCGCCGGGTAGAATGAAGGTGCTGACCAATTGAGTGGAGGTTTTTTCCGACGATGATTTCTCTTACACCCGTCGCAGTCACCAAAGTTCAGGAGATCCTGGACATGCAGGAGCCGAAGCCGGCTGGTCTGCGCATCTCCGTCGTGGGCGGCGGATGTTCCGGATTCAGCTATTCGATGGCGTTCGAGAACACTCCTGGAATGCTGGACAAGGTCTACAGCTTCGAAGGCCTTAAGGTTTACGTCGATCAGGCGAGCTTGTTGTATCTGGACGGCGCCGAGGTCGACTATGTGGAATCGATGGAAGGTTCCGGCTTCAAGTTCAACAACCCGAACGTGAAGTCCACCTGTGGCTGCGGCAGTTCCTTCAACGCCTAAGCCGCCTTAGATCTTCCCGCAGCACCGAGCCCGGAGCGACCCCACAGGTCCTTCCGGGCTTTCGTGTTTTAATGTGGTTTCAGTGCTGGAACACCTGATCACGGAAGTTCGGAATCCCGCCTCGTCCAACATCGATACCCTCCCGACAGAAGAAGCACTTCGGATCATCAATGACGAGGATGCCCGCGTTCCTGCGTCGGTCCGTGCTGCAATCCCGCAGATCGCGAAAGCCGTGGATGCCGTGGCGGGCGCACTGGGTGCCGGCGGTCGGCTCTTCTACTTCGGAGCGGGCACGAGCGGCCGTTTGGGTGTGCTCGATGCATCTGAGTGTCCGCCGACCTACAGTGTTCCACCCCATCTGGTTCAGGGCGTTATTGCCGGTGGCGAACCGGCACTCACTCGTGCCGTCGAGGGCGTTGAAGACGATCCAACTGCGGGCGCTGCAGACGCCAGAGACAGGGGAATCGGCGCCGCCGATGTGGTCTGCGGAATCGCTGCCAGCGGGCGGACTCCGTACGTGCTCGGAGCTCTTGAAGAAGCACGCCGCGCTGGTGCAACTACCCTGGGGGTTAGCTGTGCTCCGGATTCACCCCTCTCGCGTGCGGTCGATATCGCCATTGAGGTTCCGGTTGGTCCGGAGGTAGTGACGGGCTCCACGCGTATGAAGGCCGGCACAGCAACCAAGCTCGTTCTGAACATGCTCACAACGGGAGTCATGATCCGAATGGGTTTTGTATACGGCAATCTGATGGTGAACGTCCAGCCGAGAAACGAGAAACTGCGTGACCGGGCGCGCCGCATCATACGCGAGGTTACCGGAGTCGATGAGGCCGCTGCTGCCAGCCTGCTGGAATCCGGTGGAAACGACGTTCGCGTCGCTATTCTGATGAGCTTGCGGAAAACGGACCGGGACGACGCAGCTCACCGCCTGGCGACGGCGGGAGGCTCACTGGCGCGGGCACTCGCGGAGAACTGACAGGTTCAGGACAGACAAACATGGAACAACTGGTTATCGAGGGCGGTAAACGCCTCGAAGGAGAGGTCGTTGTCAGCGGAAGCAAAAATTCGGCGCTGCCGATCCTCGCCGCGTGCCTGCTGACCGAGGAGCCGATGGTACTGCACCGGATCCCGCGCGTGCGCGATATCCGGACGATGGAGAAGTTGATGGCGCACATCGGCGCTACGCTGACGAAGGCTCCGAACGGACCGCATCGCATTGTTTGCGACAACATCAGTGACCCCGCAGCTCCCTATGATCTGGTTAAGACCATGCGCGCCTCCAGCCTCGTTCTGGGGCCGCTGGTGGCCCGGTGCGGCCGCGCACGGGTCTCCATGCCCGGTGGGTGCGCCATCGGGTCGCGGCCGATCGATCTTCACGTTGCCGGGCTCGAGAAGCTCGGCGCCGTGACCCGTCACGAGCACGGCTATATCGAAGCAGAAGCACCCAATGGGCTCCAGGGTGCCACGATTCACTTCGACCGCATCACGGTCACGGGCACCGAAGACATCATGATGGCGGCCGTGCTTGCTTCGGGCGAAACGATCATCGAGAATGCAGCTCGCGAGCCGGAGGTCGTCGACGTGGCGTCCATGCTTACCCAAATGGGTGCCAGGATCGAGGGTGCGGGCAGTTCGACCATTCGTGTCCAGGGAGTCAGGAAGCTTCATGGCACGG
>DASQEG010001025.1:0-3155 GCA_035633775.1 Bryobacteraceae bacterium | reverse complement strand
CTCCCGTACCGCTGCAACAAGCTCGACCGAATAAGCGATCTCGACCCGGCTCAGGTCGCGATTGTACTCGTCGGTCTCGTAAGGTGTCGGGACATCGACGTCGAACTTGAGGATTCGGAACCCGCGAGCGGCCATCTGCTTTGCACGCTGTGCATACGACGCAGGCGTCAGCGTCTCCTTCTCTGATGCGTCCCAGCCATGATGTTTAAGGCTGACGATGCTTTGCCGCTCAGGGGCACCAGCCGGGTCGCGCATCCACTGCGGGGTGCGGGGCACCAGCATGCAATCGATACTTTCCAGTGCCTCGCCCCCATGACAGTCGGCGTAGATCGTGACCTTCTCGCGATACTTGCCGCCCAGAATCTGCCATACCGGCATGCCGTAACGTTTGCCGATGCAGTCGAGCAACGCGGTCTCGATGCCGCAGTAGGCATGGGCGGTCAGGCCAGGGGAAACATAAATCACCGACGCCTTCATGCGGCGCATGATCCTGTCGAGCGAGCGCAGATCTTCACCGATCAGAATTCGCCCGAACTCGCCGATGGCAGCCGTGAGCCCCGGCCCGAGGAAGGCCTCCCCATAACCTGTAATGCCTTCATCGGTTTCTACTTTGATGATGGTCCAGTCGAAATTCGACTCCACCACCGCGGTGCTAACATTGATGATCTTCATCGAATTTCAAAACGTATCACAGGAGAAATGATGAGAGTTCTTGTAACGGGCGGTCAGGGTTGTATTGGCGCGTGGGTCATCAAATCGCTGCTGGAACGAGGCGTGGAAACGGTGATGTTCGACACGCAGGCCGAGCCCGTCCGGCTCTCGCTCATCGCTCCTGACCTGGTTGCCCGAGTGCGGTTGAAGACAGGGCGCATCGAGGATACCGAAGCTGTGAAGTCGCTGATCAGGGATGAAGGTGTCACGCACATCGTGCATCTGGCCGCCGTTCTGATGCCGTTCTGCCAGGCGAACCCCGTGGCAGGCGGAATGATCAATGTGATTGGCACATTGAACCTCTTCGAAGGTGCCCGTGAAAGTGGCCGGGACGTACGCATCGTGTACGCGAGTTCATCCGCAGTCTGGGGCCCGTCGGAGGCATATGAGAACCGGTCGCTTTCAGAAGCGGACACTCCGATGCCTGCCACGCACTACGGTGTCTTCAAGCATGCGAACGAGGGCAACGCCCGAGTCTTCTTCGCCACCAACGGCATCTCGAGCATCGGCCTGAGGCCGTGGACCGTATACGGAGTTGGACGTGACTCCGGACTCACTGCGGATCCGACGCTGGCGCTTCGCGCCGTTGCACAAGGTGAGAAGTTCCAGATACGCCTGACGGGTGACATGGACCTGCAGTACGTGGAGGATGTGGCCGAGATCTTTCTGCGGTGTCTGTTCTCGCCTGTGACCGGTGCTCATGTCTTTAACCTCGCTGGCGAGATCGTAGCTATGGACAACTTCATCCGCGCCGTTGAGCGGATCCAGCCGGCTTCAGCAGGGCTCCTCACTGCCTCCGGTCCTCAAGTTCCGGTGTCCAGCCGAATGGACGACACGGGACTTAGAACGACCGTGGGAGAGATGCCTCGCACTCCTCTTGACGAGGGTATACGCCGTACGCTCGACGGGTTCCGCGCTCTGAAGGCAGCTGGCAAGCTCTAGCCGAAAATCGATGACCTACAAGCCCATCGAATCGTACGGCGTGATTGGGGACATGCACTCAGTGGCGCTGGTCGGCAACGACGGGTCGATCGACTGGTGCTGCCTCCCGCACTTCGATTCGCCGAGTATCTTCGCTGCTATTCTCGACGCAAGGAAGGGCGGTTACTTTCGCATCTGCGTCGAGCAGAACGACGGTCGGACACGGCAGATGTACATGCCGGACACGAACGTGCTCATGACCCGGTTTCTGAGCAGCGACGGAATCGCGGAAGTGGTAGATTTCATGCCTGTCCTGACCGAAGCAGGTGGCCTGACCAGGCAGCGCGGGCACCAGCTCATCCGGACGGTTCGTTCCGTTCGGCGATGCGCAAGGTTTCACCTGGAATGCGTACCGGCATTCGACTACGGACGCCAGCAGCATGAAGTCGTCATTGAGCCGTGGGGTGCACGCTTCGAATCACCGGGGCAGAGTTTTATTCTCCTCAGCCCGGTTCCGCTCGAGCACTTCGGCTCGGGAGTGAAGGCGAACTTCGAGCTTCCGGCAGGCAAGACGCTTACGTTTGCCATCCGGCATCAGGAGGGCCAGATCAATCGGGCTGTGCTGCAGGAGTCGCTTGACAGTGAGGCATTGCTCAACGAGACCGTCAGGTTTTGGCGCGGTTGGATGAGCCATTGCCGATATAAGGGCCGGTGGCGCGAGATGGTGAACCGTTCGGCTCTTGTGCTCAAGCTGCTCACGTTTCAGCCGACCGGCGCAATCGTGGCCGCCGCAACGGCAAGTCTGCCGGAAGAACTCGGCGGCGAGCGGAATTGGGACTACCGCTATACGTGGGTACGCGATGCCGCCTTCTCGGTTTATGCACTGATGCGCCTGGGCTACACCGCCGAAGCGGGCGCCTTCACCAGATTCATGCAGGACCGGGCGAAGGAGCCAGAGACTACGAATGGACCTTTGAACGTCATGTACGGCATCGACGGCCGGCATGAACTCCCCGAAGAAGCCCTGTCGCACTTCGAGGGCTACCGGGGATCCCGGCCCGTGCGCATCGGCAACGCAGCAGCCAGACATCTGCAACTCGACATTTACGGCGAGTTGATGGATTCGCTCTACCTGCATGACAAGTACGGCACACCGATGTCGTGGGACATGTGGAAGGACGTCGAGCGGATGCTCGACTGGGTGACCGACAACTGGCAGGAGCCCGACCAGAGCATCTGGGAGGTGCGCGGAGGACGACAGCACTTCACGTACTCCAAGCTGCAGTGTTGGGTGGCACTTGACCGTGGCCTTCGGCTGGCGCAAAAGCGGTCATTCCCTCTGTCCGGGAATCACTGGCGCGAGTCACGGGACAGAATCTATCGCGAGATGATGTCCCGGGCGTGGAACCAGCGGCTGCAGTCGTTTGTGCAGTACTACGAGGCCGACGCAGTGGATGCCAGCGCGCTGATGCTGCCGCTTATGAGGTTTCTTTCGCCCACTGATCCCCGCATGCTCTCGACCA
>DASQEG010001024.1:0-5516 GCA_035633775.1 Bryobacteraceae bacterium | reverse complement strand
CAGTGTTGCAAACGTCGACTGGTGAGTGTGGTTGCGATCGTCGAATAGCACCACTGGCGCCAGGCGACGCTCGATTGATCGTTGCCAAGGAAAACGCCCAATCCGCTCCCTTCCGTCGCAAGCCATCCGGCACGAATCTCTCTGGCCACCGTTGAGCGGCCCACGCTAGTGGTACGGTTTGTTGCGCCTCGATGCGGCGATGGTCTCGCACCTTCGTTCGCCAAATCTGCCCGGCAATCTCGCTTACCAAGGCACAGAGGAGACCGATATGAAACCTGCAACACAACCGCAACTCACCGTTGCCGCACAAAAGAGCTGGATTGGACGAAAGAAGCTCGCTTTCGTTCCCCTGTTTCGACCGAACGCGCATCCACCCGACGTGATTCCTGCCGACTGGGAGGACCAGATCCTACGGCGCGTCCTCTATGACCCGGACCCGAACACGGGCGCTGATCGTTCGCTCCGGGCGTATATCCACAAGGTCTCGTCCGGTCGAGCGGACCTCGATGCGGCGGTCCTGCCCAGAACCAGCATCGACAGGCAAGACGTGCCGCCGAACATTTTGGAAGAACAACTCGGGGCCCAGCTGCGGCAGCAGGGCTTTGATTGCGCAGCTATAGTCATGCTCGGTGGGCGCGGTGCCGGCACTTCAGCCGGCTTTTGGGTACGGTTCGTGATGGTCGAAGAGGTGGGCGTTTGGGCCATGGAGTTCATGCACTCGCTCACCGGCTTCGGTGACCTCTACGTATTCGGCGGCAACATGGGCCGGTTCGACGAGATGGCAGCCAGTGCTGGCACACACCCTTCGACTTACACCAAAGCGGCCATTGGCTGGCTCGATGCTTCGGCGATTGCACACCTCAGTGGCCGCGCCGCGGACTACGCCTTGTACAACGTTGGTCTGGTGCAGCCGCCTCCGCTCGGCCGTTACGCAGCTGTGCGGGTCGGCTCCGACGTGCCGTACTTCATGGTCGAGGCGCGCCAGCGGATCGACCCGTTCGATGCGGGTATTCCCAGCGAGGGTGTGATTGTGTACCGGGTGCAGACGCGCGATCCGCTAGGGTGGGCACAGAACGGGATCGCGCCTGTCGAGTTGTTGACGCCTCAGGCGCTGACCGTCGGACAAGCATACACAGCTGACACGGGACTTACGGTGCGGGTACTCAGCGGCATCGCCGGCGGCTTCGTGGTGCGCGTCGAGGATGCAAACAACCACATTGTCGATCGCTCAGCGGAGTTCAACAAGCCTGCGGCGGGCGGACCACCGACCGTATGTGTCATCCCCGGGCTCGGAGTGCACAATATCGCTTACCGCGATACATCAGGTCACCTGCACGAATTGTGGCGCAATGGACAAGGTGCGACGGGTACGACCGACCTGACCGCGAACGCAGGCGCCTCCGCGGCCGCCGGGGATCCGTTCGCATACCTGGACCCGAGCAATAACTCGGAGGTTGTGGTCTACAGAGGTACGGACGGGAACGTGCACAGCCTGTATTGGTCCACGGGTCCAGTCGGTCATGACAATCTCACTGGTTCCGTTGGAGCTCCGAAAACGAAGGGCAATCCCATCGGTTGGTTCACGCCCGGCGACGGTTACCACCACGTCGCGTATCGGACAAGCGACGGCCACTTACACGAGCTGTATTGGACGGGACCCAACCCGGTCGGCCACGGCGACCTTACCGCGCTCGCGTCTGCGCCCGCTGCGACGGGTGACCCGTCGGGTTACGTAGATTTGCTGCGCGGCGTCAACATTGTTGTCTACCGCAGCACGGACGGACACATTCGCAGCCTGTACTGGTCGAACGGTCCAATCGGCGTTGACGACCTGTCCGGAGTCGCGGGCACACCTGTTGCGGCTGGTGATCCGGTCGCTTATTACACACCGCACGATGATGCGCACCAAGTTGTTTACCGGGCCGCGGACGGCCACATATGGGAGCTTTACTGGAATGGCGTGGCTCCGGTCGCTGGCTGGGACCTCACCGCGCAAGCCGACGCCGCACCCGCGACTGGCAACTTGGCCGTTTACTACAGTGCAGGTACGAATACGAAGCATGTCCTCTACCGCTCGGCGGACGGACGAGTGCACGAGATCTGGTGGACACCCGGCGGCGGCATACCTGCGCACGTGGACATCACGGCGAGATACGGAGCTCCACTCGCGGCTGATCGTCCGGCGGCGTTCATCGTCGATGGCCCTAACACGCAACACGTCGCGTACCGGGGCACCGACAATCACATATACGAGGTGATCTGGTAGCTTACCGACAGCCATTGGGTGCAATGACTCGCTGCAATCGGCTCGGAAACGCGTCCTGCAAACGAGACGTGTTTGCCGAGCCGACAGCCAGGAGCGTCAGCGCCAACTTTCGACGTCCGTACTCGCGGCCCTCAACGGCACCACACCGGAGCGCGCCGCGGCTAACAATAGGAAGCCCAGCCGATAATCGGCTGGGCTTATTTGGCGGTAGGGGTCATCTCAGACAGCTTTGGTGAAGGCGCTTGAAGATCTGATCTCACGTAAAGTGGCCGCCGTTCGATCCATACTGCAAGAACATCTTCGTCCCAGCAATCGAAGACGCTGGGCTTCACGCGATACGGGCTGACAGTATTTTGATGCCCTCTGAGATCATGCCGCACATTTGGCGGTTTCTGACGGAGGCGAAAGTGCTCATAGCGGATCTTACCGGAAGGAACTCTCCTGCGCCCACGGAGCATGGGACCTTGTGACAACTGAACCGGTGAGCACAGCTTCACTTACCTTGAAATAAAGGTGTCAAGCGAGAGTAGCCTTTCCGTCTGCGTCGCCGACGTCTCTATCGCTCCTCCACTTCCCCTCAATGCGTGGTTGTGCCAGAGCGACAATCGAAGTCACCGCTGCGAGCACAAGCGCCCTAACAGACTTCATTGTCATTACTCCGTGAGATCTTCCCGGACGTGATTGAACACCACGGGCATCGCAGCAGCTTGCACGGTGTCGCTGCGCTTGGTGGGCGTTCTACAATTCCACACTGTCGAACTGAGCGGTCGCTACCGCCAAAGCCCTTTTCTTAAAACGCGACCCGACAGTCTCAACGAACTCCGTCCGATCTCGCGTCGCTTAGGCCTTTCAAGTCAAGCTCCGCCCAGGCAGACTGTACCCGAGCCCAACCCGCCCGGTCCAGACGGTCCTCGTTCAACGCGAGCACGAACAGGTTCAGTGCTCGCAGGAACACTCCGAAGCGGCGCAGCCACTCCGCATCGCCGAGTTTGGGCCGGGCGACTGCTTTCGGCAAGACACCAATACCCGCAAGGGAGACCCACAGTGCACGGCGCAGCATGTTTTCTCCTGTTAAGCCACCATTGGATTGGAATCGGTCAGCCATGTCCCGGCCTGGGCACACGAAACACTCTGGCAGCCCCCAGCAACCAAACAAAACCCGGAAATCGCGTCAAGGGAAGGAACACCGCCGCTTTGAAGGACACCAACGTAAATGCCGCCAGCACTCCGCAGCACGCGCACTATCCCGAGCCACACCAGCCAGCGTGGCCCCGAGGCATGGCTTGCGATCAGCACTCCCGTGACTAGCAGAGCAAAGAGCACAGCAAACCCCGGCCCTCCCAGCACAAACGACAGCAACTGTAAGGAGCGGACACTGTTCGCCGATGAGGCCACCTCCGGATCTGCGGCCACCCAGGCACAAAGGCCTGTCAAGAGCAGCATCATTGCCGCCCCCCATCCGCCGAACCACGCGATAACATCGCCTTGGTTCCTTCCTTCGACGCCATGTCCCCTTTCACTCACAGCGATTGCCCAGAGCGCCAATGGCAGCGCCGAGACGAACTGAAGCAGGGCGCCTGCGCGGATGGCAAGACCATTCGTCTGGTAGAACTGCTGCACCACTGAGCTGGGATCCATAGGCGTGGGCAACCGCTCTCCGCGAGAAAGGAGCCCAAAAGCAAGCAGCCCGGCCACAAAGAGCAGGATGTGAGCCAGGGCAAGACTCACGAGTGGCAGCCGGTAAGATCGTTTAGTCAAGCAATCGTTTATACTATGAACAGTTGCCGAAAGCAATGGAGAAAAGGCATGCTGAAGAATGCCGCCTAGAACGACTCGCCGCCGGGCCTCTTTTCTGCTCACCCAGGTCGGATCGCATGCCGCGGCGCGCTTCGCAGAGCGCATTGCGCCGCTGGGGCTCACTCCGCCCGACGTCGGCGTGCTTCGATTGGTCAGCAGGAGCGCCGGGATGAGTCAGCAGGAACTGGCGTCGGCGCTGAAACTGCACCCCAGCCGACTGGTCAGCATCATTGACAAGCTCGAAGCCGGCGAGCTCGTCGAGCGCCAGGCCAATGCGGAGGATCGGCGTACCTATGCGCTGCAGCTCACGCCTCAGGGTCGATCCGTGCTCACGGAGGTGGGACGTCTTTATGAAGCTCACCACGATGCGCTCTGCAGCGCGTTAACAGAAGAGGAGCAAGAGCATCTCGCCGGATTTCTAGAACGGATTGCCGCCCAACAGGGACTCACACCGGGCATTCATCCCGGCTATAGCCGACTCGGGGCTAAACCAGGCAAATAGTGGAGCCGACAAATGATGTCGACATCATCGGTTCTCCGGGCCCCGAAGGGAATGCCTGCTAGTGACCCTGGGATGGATAGATCGCTGCGTGAGCTTTCGGGTTGTGGCCAGTTCGCTACACGATGTGTCCGCTCATCGGACATTGAACGCGGTCCGATCCGCTTAACGATGCTGGGGATTGTCAGAACCGGAAGCCAAATAAGAAGTGAACCTGGTTCCGTCGCACCACGTCGTGTTTGCCTGCGCTCCAGTAGGAGTAGCGGATTTCGGGTTCAATGTGAACCCGGCCAGCCCTGAACGACGCTCCTACACACACGGCTGGGTCCACCTTCCATTTGACTGTTTCCGAGGTCGCCATCGGCTCGCTCGTACTTGCAGTCGATGGATGTTCACTGAAGCTGCTCCTGACCCGATGTAGTCAATGATGTCCGACGCAGTGTCGGGCCTGCAGACACGAACGGCCGCCATGCGCGGCTCTTGCTCAGGAAATGGTACTTCAGGAGCAGTGGTCTCTCAACGGCTCTGCCTCTCCACTGGTCGGTTCCGAATACGAAGGGTCGGTTGACTGAGGAGAAGGCATAGTGTTCATCCGTCGTTCCAAGCCGATGGAAGAGCACGCCGGTTTGCAGCGACAATCCCGCAAAGGTACCAGAGGACAACGTGGGGCCAACCACGAACGGCAGTTTATTCGCGCTACGTCCTAACGGCGGTTCAGTGGGCGCTCCGCCCAGGAGACCGACCGAGAATTGTTGGGCCGATCCAATCAGTGGCAGCAGTGCGGCGCATGCGAACGAGAAAGTTCTCATCGCACTTTGTTCTGCAACTGATGTTCCGGTCGTGTATGTGTGATGTTATTTCCCGGGTCGCCGTAAGTTCCCGTGCTTCGACGACGTCTGGCGTGAAGTGCGGCAACATCGAACAGATCGGCACATAAGACACGGGCCCGTATAG
>DASQEG010001023.1:0-9413 GCA_035633775.1 Bryobacteraceae bacterium | reverse complement strand
AGCGGTGCTGGCCGATGCGGGACACCAGTTCAGGCTCGTTCCACTCATGGACGAGGACAAGGTCGGCGTCGCGCAAAGCTTTTGGCAGGTCCAGCCGCCTTGGCTCGTAACGGATTGTACTCAGGCCAGGATAGACCTGCTGCACTCGCCCAAGGGGCGCCTCTCCATGCTCGGCTACGAGATTCTGCAGGCTCCACGCGTTTTGCGGCTCATAAACGTCAACGTAAATGCCGCGGCTGAGAAGCTCCGTAACTACGCCGCGCAGAAAGTGAGCATTGCCGTGATTCCAGTCCGAGAGGAGCGTATGGCAGAACATTACGACGCGCAATGTTGCCGTGCCTCCTGAGGGGAATGAAAGTTGTGCGCGGCGCGCTGATACAGGTCGAGGTAGTCCCTGGTCTTCTTCTCGAGCGTGAAGGTTCTCGCGCGCTCCAGTGCCTGCCGTGCCAGGTGCGAACGCATTGAAGCGTTGTCACTCAGACGGTTCAGCGCTCGCGCCCATGCTTGTACATCGAACGCTGGTACGAACACCGCTGCGTGGTCCCAGTTTTCGCGAAGGCTCGGCAGGTCGGCAAGGACGAGCGCACAACCCGACAGCGCCGCCTCCAAAACGGAGAGGCCAAAGGGTTCATAGCATGCGGGCAGCGCGTAGACGGCTGCTCGAGCATACCAGGACCGCAGATCGGCCGCAGGCAACTGCCCAAGAGCCCTCATGTTCTCGACGGTGACGCTGGTGCCTTCAGGACCATGCGTGGAACCCGCAACGTACACCGGCCACGAGGTGTGAGCCGCCGCTGCATCCAGCACCTGCAGGTTTTTGCCGGGATCCCAGATTCGGCCGCAGCTCAGGATAAAGTCTTCCTTGGCCGCGATCTGATAGTGCGTTGCTTCACGCGCATTTGCAATGGCTGTGGCTCCACTGAAGCCGTAAAATGTGCAAAGTTCGGCCGCCATTGTCACTGATACAGCTGCAACCGCCGATGCACCCTGCAATCCTTCTGTGACGCGCTCTCTATATATGACCCAGGTTTCCGGAGGGTCGGTGCGGTGAATGGCGCGCCACCACGAGTAGACACACGAGTGTGCGACGACAACGGACGGTACGGGCCAGCTGAGTGCGCCATGAGCGAAGCCGTTCAGGTGCACCAGATCAGGGTTCAGCTCCCGGCACAGTTCAAGAAGCCAGTCGCCAGAGGTATCGACATCGTCCCATGGCTCCTCCATCCATTCCAGCTTGCAAGCTTTTTCAAACAGCTGTAAGCGAGGTATGGAGAGCGCTTCCTCTCGCTGGTGATGCGAGGGCGAGGGGCCGAGCACGGCCATGGACACATGAACGTCCTGCTCCGAAAGGCCCCGTGCCAGATCGAGTGCGTAAGTCCAGACACCGCCGACGGCATCGGCGGTCATCAGGATGTGTTGACCCTTCATTCAGGCTCGTGCGGGATGAGCGAGCTCAAGCTCGTGCAGCGGCCTGGGCCGGGCATCCTGGATATCGCTGAATTCGCGGTAAATCGCAAGGTAGTAGTCGCTGGCCCGTTCCCATGCACGATCGTCCGGTGCACCCCAGCGGTTGGTGTAGTCGGGCGAGCCCGGATACGGGAACAGCGGCACAGGCTCGTTCGCCCACACACCATTCGTGATTAGGTGCTGGCGAAACGCAGCAACGTCTTCGGCCGAATCCTGCTCCATCTCGATCAGATTCGCCTGCACGAACGGAACGTGCCGCTTGGCGAAAAGCAGACGCCCCGCGAGTTCGCCGGTGGTCATTCGGCACTTCTTATCCAGGAGATCACGGCCTTCGGGAGTTATGCTTTCCACTCCGGCTTCGATGGACACGCAGCCGGCCCGACCGAGCAGTTCGATGTCCGCCTCCTTCCACAGATCGAGTCTGGTCTGAATACCGAACTTAACCCGACGTTCGGCAAGCGCTTCCAGCAGGTCCCGGTTAACAAGAAAGATTTCGTCAATGAAGTAGACGTACTCGACGCGATGCTCCAGCAGCGCGTCAATCTCGTCGAGCACTGTTGCAACCGGCCGCTTGCGGTATTTGTCTCGGAAGTTGTCCTTCGCGCAGAAAGTGCAATGATACGGGCACCCGCGCGATGTCTCAACCTCAGCGCCCGGCCCTGAAGGCTGAGCGTCAAAGCGGTGGTGATGATGCTTATGCCGTTCCAGCACCTCCGCTGGCCAGCGCAGCGAGGGCAGAGCAGCCATGTCCGCCGCCTGGGTCCCGCCCTGAATCCAGGGCACGCCACCTTGCGGATGGCAGATACCCATGATCGTCTTCCAGTCACCCGCCAGCTTTGGAAGCACCTCCTCGCACTCGCCCATGATGACGACGTCCGCTCCGAGCTTGCGGAGTGCGGCGCGCGGCGTAGTGGAACAGTGCGGCCCAACGCCCACCAGACATGTTCCGGAGCTGCGCAGCAGACGCATGGTCTCCTGCGGCACCCGGAGCTCTGGCGGAGCACAACGCCAGAACAGGTAGCTCGGTGCAGTGCAGACTACCGTGAAATCGGGCGAGAAGTCCGACACCTGCCGCTGGACGTCCACGGGATCGAGGTCTTGAAGCTGAGCATCGACCAGCAGCACTTCATGACCGGCGCGCTCAAGAAGCGCCTTCGAGTACCCGTACTCGAGCGGGAGATGTGGCTCACGGCAACCGAAGTAGATGCTGCCGTCAAAGGTCCAGTTCGGGTTAACGAGCGCGTACTTCATGCAACACCCTGCTTCAGGTTGGCTTCGCCCAGTGCGTGTGTCCTATGATTCTTCTGCAGCCAGCCAAAAAGCCGTGAAACACCTTCGGCGACCGAAACACGAGGTGTCCATCCAGTTGCCGCCGTGAATGCGCTTGTGTCGGATACGTAGTAGCGCTGATCGCCCACTCGCCAGTCTTCGAAGCGGACGCGCGGGCGCTGACCGCCTGCGTGTTCGATTAGATCGACGAGTTCCAGCAGGCTTATGGTGCGATCGACGCCTCCACCTATGTTGAATGCGCAGCCCGAAAGTGAGTCCGACCTGCTGGACGCCAACAGCAGCGCTTCGACCAGGTCGTCGGCGAAAAGCGCGTCGCGTACCTGACGGCCGTCACCGAAGATCGTGATCGACCGTCCCAGCAGGGACTGGATAAGAAAATGGGCCACCCAGCCCTGGTCTTCATTCCCGCACTGATGCAGACCGTAGATGCAGCTCATTCGGAAAACGACGTTAGGCATGCCGAAGCTGCGCGCGTAGTCGAGGACGTACTGGTCCGCCGCACCTTTGGAGCAGCCATAAGGGCTGTGGAAGTCGAGGGGCCAGCTCTCATCGATGCCGCTTGCCAGCACTCCTGGGTGTTGGGGCTCGTAGCGCTCCTGAGCCAGACGGACCGCGATCTTCTCGAGCTTGCCGTACACCTTGTTCGTTGAAGTAAATACGACAGGTATTCCCGGGCGGTGCAGACGCAACTCCTCGAGCAGAGTCAGCGTGCCGAGGGCATTGACTTCGAAGTCCTGGCGCGGGTGCGTCAGGCTCGTAGTGACAGCAGTCTGCGCCGCGAAGTGGAACACCGACCCTATATTGCGAACGCATTGGCGGACCGCCGCCGAGTTGCGAATGTCACCTTCTTCGAAATCGAGCAGCCCGCCACCGATACTCTGCAACCACTCCAGGTTGCGCTCGACGCCGGGGCGCGAGAGGTTGTCCAGGATGCGAACGCGCTGGCCCTCCTGAATAAGTCGGGCGGCAAGGTTTGTGCCAATGAAACCGGCGCCGCCGGTGATGAGGACGCTTTCCTTCATACGATGAGCCCTCGGGCTGCCAGCTCGTTTCGGGCTTCGGTTACGCGATCGTAAGCGATCTGGCCCTCGAGCCAGCCGGCGAGGTCACGTAAGCCGTCTTCAAGCTGCACCTGAGGTTCGTAGCCTAGCACACTCCGTATCTTTGTTATGTCGGCGAAGCAGTGACGAATATCGCCCGCCCGGTACTGCCCGGTGATCTCCGGACGAATGGAGCTGCCGAGCGCAGCCGCGATCCGGTCACCGAGTTCGGCCACAGTGTACTGCTGTCCGCTGGCGACGTTGAATACCTGTCCCACCGCCTCGGACTTCTCCAGCGCGAGCCTGCAGGCGCGGGCAATGTCATAGACACTGACGAAATCGCGCTTCTGCTGTCCGTCCTCATTGATAAGAGGCGCCCGGCCATTCAGGAGCCGCGACGCAAAGATCGCGAGCACGCCGGTATAGGGATTGGAAAGGGCCTGGTACGGACCGTAGATGTTGAAAAAGCGCAGTGCAACTGCCGGGATGTTGTAAGCGCGGCCGATCATCAGGCAAAGCTGTTCCTGATCGTACTTTGAAAGCGCGTATACGGAATTGAGCGAAGGAAGCTTGGTTTCGGGTGTCGCGATGGGCGTCAGGGGGCGCCCCTGCTCGTCAACAGGCTCCCAGCGCTGAGTCCGGAGCTGTGCCTGAGAGCGTAAGACGTCCGAACGTACCTTACCGTCGAGGTCCATATAAGGACCTTCACCGTACAGGCTCATACTGGATGCCACAATGAGCCGTTCAACGGGTTTCTTGATCAGCGCCTCGAGAAGGACAGCGGTGCCGAGATTGTTGATACTCGTATACTCGGCAATTTCATACATGCTCTGCCCGACACCAACCGCAGCAACGAAGTGATACACTGCATCGACACCCCGGAGCGCTTTCCGGACAGCCGCGGCATCACGAACGTCGCCGATCTGGAGCTCGACGTCGGGGTTGAGATATGTGGGGCGCTTTGCGTTTGGCCCGTGTACCTGAGGACAGAGGTTGTCAAGGGCGCGAACCCGACAACCTTGCCGGAGCAGCTCGTTCGCAAGGTGTGAACCAATGAAACCGGCACCGCCCGTAATCAGGATCTGCTGTCGCATGTACCTTCCTTTCAGAAGTGTTTCCTCGGCCGGTTCTGCGGATAAGTCGTTGCAGCGTCGGCACTACCCGAATTGTACTTACCTGTGGACTCACGTTATCAGGTATTTATATCTTTCCCCGAAAGTACATAACGGTGAAGAAGACACCGTTATGCGGTACACTTACCGGAAACGGTGAAGAATTCCGAGCCCTCAAACCGAGGAGCAAAACGGCGATGCCAGGATTAGCAGAGACGACCACTTTGACCTTACGAGGCGCTGAGACGTTCTCCGGCGATGGCCAGCCATCCCGCGCAGCCGTTATGGCTGAGCTCGACAAGATCTTGTCGAGTTCGACCTTTATCAGGTCCAAGAGACTGGGCCGCTTTCTCCGATTCACGGTGGAACAGTTCCTGGACGGAAGACAGAGCGCACTCAAAGAGTATTTAGTAGGCGTCGAGGTCTTCAACAAGCTTGAAAGCTTCGATCCCCGCATAGACTCAATCGTACGCGTAGAAGCTCGACGCCTTCGATCCAAGCTGGAGCGGTACTACCTGACCGAAGGCCGCGACGACGCCATTGTCATCCAGTTCCGTAAGGGAAGTTACGTGCCGACGCTCCTGACGCGCGAGCAGCTCCGCGCCATGGGTGTCACGGAGGATCCTGCATCCCGTACGAGCGTGCGGTCCATCGCTGTGGGGCGCTTTTCCAACCTCGGCGTGGACGAGGCATGGTCGCACTTCTGCACCGGGCTCACGGATGACGTGATCAGTGCGTTAACCAAGGCGCCAGGCTTCCGGGTCATGGCACGGACGAGTCCCTCTGGGGACGAGGCGCGCGCAAATTACATCCTCGAAGGCAGCGTACGGAAGCAGGGTGAGCGGATGCGCATCTCGGCCCAGTTGATCGACAGCCTGACTGGGCTCTATGTCTGGTCCGAGACGTATGAGCGCGACCTGAACGACGTCTTTGCAGTTCAGGACGAGATCTCGCGTTCCATCGTTGCGGCCCTGCGGCGCGAGTGTCAGGCAACACGACCTTTGCTCTAAGCCGCACGGACTGCGTTTACAGCGGCGCGGAGGTCCAGAGCGTTGTGGAATGCGTGGCCTCCGATGTCGTTGTTGTAGTACACGTACACATCTCGTCCTTCCGCCATCCAGCCTCGGATTCGTTCGGCATCGCGCTGAATCGCCTCCGGCGAGTAACTCCCGGCGTATAGCTGGTGCGAGGAACCGTGTCGGCGGATGTACACAAATGGCGTGGCATTCACCTGCTCAGTCGCGGCCTTGCCGTGCATATCGTGGATGCAGAGTGCGACTTCGATTCGGTCGAGTAATTCATACGTAGCCGGAACAAGCCAGCTGTCTTCGCGGAACTCGACGGCGATGCGCCAGCTGTTTCCCGACAGATGCCGAAACTCGTGCACGTAGGCCTCGAGCTTCGGCAGATCGGGCTTCTGACGCGGGGGAAGTTGAATGAGCAGGGGCGCGCGGCGGTTTGGAGGAACGGCCTCGGCCGAGATCAGAAAACGCTCCGTCAGATCCGCCGCATTCAGCAGTTTGCGGTAGTGTGTGATGCCACGCCACAGCTTGAGCGCAAACAGGAACTCATCGGGCGTGTTTCGGACCCATGCCTGGACGGAGGTCGGGGCAGGGATGCGGTAGAAGGATGTATTGACCTCTACGGTGTCAAACAGCTCCGCCATGCGGCCGAGCCAGCGTCGCTGCGCAAACCCCGGCTCGAAGATGCACCCGCGCCAGTGCTTATAAATCCACCCGCTGGTACCGATCCACGCCCGACTAGCCACGACGTGTAGACGAGGCCGGCGCCCGGTTGTAGACACCCGTGAACGCTCTTACGAGCACTGCCGGATCAGCAGAGCCGTTGCGCTACCGCCACCTCACGGCATCGCTCCTCGCCGCCACGCAGGTCCTCGCGGGTTCTAAGCAGCGGCTCCGAAACAGTAGAGGGCACTCGCCGTGCGTACGAACAGGCGTTTGCCAGAGATAGCAGGGGTCGCGATGACATCCTCGCCGAGGTCGCCTGACGACATGATCGTCCACTCGGGGCTGGCCTTCACGACTGTGGTCTTGCCATCTTTGCTGACGAAATAGACCTTGCCATCTGCTGCGACTGGCGAGGCGTAGTACTGTCCGACGGCATCCTTCAAGCGGTTCTGGTCGATTACCTTGCCGGTTTCCGGATCGACACGCATCACGATACCGCCGTCGCGCACGACATACAGAGTTTTGGCATACAGCAAAGCCGCAGTTACGTATGGCAACCCTTTCCGGTGACGCCATACGACGGCGTTCTTCGATACGTCGCCCGTCCCGCCCAGTCTGGTCCGGACAAGGCCTCCAGCGGGATTGTCAGGGCTGAAGGACTTCAGATACTCAGCTTCGGTCACCGCATTGTCGCGATCACCGTAGTGTTTATCAATGGCAGAGAAGAGGCGGTACATGATCTTATCGTTGATCCGGTCACCACTTACTTCAGTCGATATGTCGACTTTACCGTCCTTGTTCTTGTCGTAAGCGTTCGCCATCTGGGCAAACGGAGGCGCCCCTTCACCGGCCGGCTCCAGCGTGTAGACGGAATCGCCCGCAACCAGGGGCAGGGCCGCTGGCGCATTCGTGATGTCCCGCGCCCACCAAACTCGCTTACCGGTCGCAACGTCGTAAGCCGTGAGCTCCACGGCACCTGCTGCAATCAGCTGGGTACCACCCTTCACCGGCTTCCACAGGGACGGCGTTGCATAGGAGCCAAGGAACCCGCTCGGGCGCTCAACCTTCCACGCTTCCTTGCCTGAGGCGGCATGCCAGGCTGTAACGAACGCCTCTTCGGGCGTGTCGACCAGCAGCATGACTTTGCCGTCCGCGTACACGGGCGACACGGCCATACCCTGGACCGCGCCGTACGATGCGAGGGGCACACGCCACTGCTCCTTGCCGTCGAGATCATAGGCCAGCAGTCCAACTTCCGGGTAGTAGACGAAGAGGAGCTTGCCATCCGTAGCCACGCTTGGAGTAGTGAAGCCGTTCAGTGGATGCGGTGTTTCGGTACGACTGCGATTGATCGATTGCTGCCAGATCTGCTTTCCGGAGTTGGCGTCGAGGCACAGAAGCATCCGGGCCTCGCCCTCGTGCGCCGTCAGGTAGACACGGCTGCCGAGCACAACCGGAGACGAATTGCCTCGGGGGATCTTCGCCGTCCAGACAACATTCTTATCTTTGCTGAACTCGGCCGGCAGACCGGTCTCATCTGAGACCCCGGTCCCGTTCGGTCCTCTGTACCGAGGCCAGTCTGAGCCGACGGCGAGGACGGCCGCCCCGATCAGCACTGCAACTGCGCGCATAGATATCAATGTAGACGGATCCGCACAGCTAACGTACCGGCAATCCTATTCGTCTGCAGAACTGGTGCCCGCGGCCACGCTACAGTACGTAAGTATCAGGAGTCCCTCAGCTTTGAAACGAGTTCTTTCTCTCCTTGCCGTGTGCGCGGGTGCCGCGACGGCCCAGACGGGGTTCAGTGTTGCGGCCATCGATAAATCCGTAGAGCCCTGCAATGACTTCTACCGGTACGCTTGCGGGAACTGGATCAGGTCCAATCCGATTCCGTCCGATCAGTCCCGCTGGGGTCGGTTTAATGAGCTTCAGGACCGGAACCTGAATATCCTTAAAGACATTCTTGAGACAGCCGCCGCGAAGACTCAGCGGAGCGCGGTTGAGCAGAAGATCGGCGATTACTACTCGTCCTGCATGGACGAGAAGGGCGTTGAGACAAAAGGTACAGCGCCGCTGAAACCTGTGCTCGACCGGCTCGTCGCCGTGAAAGAGAAAAAGGACTTCGCTGAGGAGATCGCGCGGCTGCAGAAGGTGGGCGCTCCGGTCTTCTTCGCCGTTGGAGGCGGAGCGGACTACAAGAACTCAAAGGTCAACATTGCTCATGCGGTGGAGGGCGGGCTAACGCTGCCGGACCGCGATTACTACCTGAAGGATGACCCCCGCTCGGCCGGAATTCGGAAAGCATACGGCGAGCACGTCACTAAGATGTTCAGCCTCCTCGGGTACTCGCAGGACCAGGCGACAGCGGCCACCAGAGCGGTCCTGAAGATCGAGACCGAACTCGCGACGGCGACGATGGACCGCGTAGCGCGGCGGAATCCCCTGAACCGGTACCACATGACGTCGCTGATTGACTTCGTGGGTCTGGCACCTTCGTTCAACTGGCGAGGGTATGCCCGCAACCTGGATATGCCGATGGTGGAAAAGCTGAACGTCACCAATCCGGATTTCTTTAAAGCATTGGAAAAGACGTGGACATCGGCGACCGTTGACGAGATTCGTCAGTATCTGACGTGGCACTATCTGCACCTCTCGGCGCCCTTTCTGCCGGGTGCTTTTGTGAACGAGAATTTTGCTTTCTTCGGTCGTACACTGACCGGCGCGAAGGAGCTGCAGCCCCGATGGAAGCGCTGCGTGAATGCGGTTGACGCCGACCTGGCCGAAGCGCTTGGGCAGAAGTACGTAGAGCAGAC
>DASQEG010001022.1:0-6509 GCA_035633775.1 Bryobacteraceae bacterium | reverse complement strand
TGGATGGTCCTGAAGGGCAAGACGACCCCTCGAGTCTGCGATCGACTGCTGGACGTTTGCCGCCCCAGTCACGTGAGGACGAGTCTTCCGGTGCGTGAGCAAGACGGGTTCCATTTGGGGCGGAGGTTTGTCGGAAAACGGTGATCTGGTCCGCCGTCAAGGAGTTTGCCTCCAGAGCATACTCGGCAACCCCTGCACCTCACGATCTGCAACGCAAATGTGCCCGTCTGTGCCACGTTGCGGGGGCGAACTGGAGCAGATCGAATTCCTTCTTGGACACGTGAGCGTGCAGACGACCGAAAAGTACCCGTGCAAACAGAAACTGCGCGTCGCGGTCAACGACCACGTCGGCATCGAACCGGAGAACTGACGAAGAGCCCCAGTCTTGTCGTGTCTGAGTCGGATTCCTTCCGGTAAGCGGACAGATCGGGCACTATCATCGGGAGATCTCAGGACGCGGTGTCATGGGGCCGAGTTTGCGCACCAGAGCCGCTCGTGGTGTCCCGAAAACCTTCGTTTCCGGAACACGTCTGTTGGCCGACACCGTTGAACACTTTCTCACGACGACCGTTAAAGGTCCAGTGCGACGTGAGCGAACCAGACAGGCACATCGTCCTTCACCACCCGGTAGCGGCGTTATCGTTTCCTCACTGCCGGCAGTGTATCAGTAGCTTTTTCGGTCGGCTGATTCGGCGTGATTCGACATCGCGACCGTCACGTTCGTAGACATCCGGTTGCTTGCGGAGCGCTTCTTCCCGGATTGCGCGCGCGCTCATACAATGGCTCGGCATCACGTTCGTTTTTGTGAGCCCGGTACAAATCTGCGATGTGGTCGAGCCGATTTGCTAGCTCGCTCTGCGAGGGGCCACGCGCCTGCTCTTCAAGGACTAACGCTCGCTGGGCGAGGCGCTCAGACTCATCGATCTTCCCCTGTTTGTCTGCGAGCTCCGCCTGCAGACCGAGGCGTTTCGCTCCTGCAAAGCCGTGACCTTCTGCCGCTCCGTCTGTCCGCTTGTGCGCTTTGCTGGAACGTTCTGGGCGTGAAGCACCAGCTCCCCCATACCCAAACACCCATAGCCATCCAGAGCGGCCACGTCGTCGCGAATGCATACCGTGTGGACATGTTCCGGTAATGTCACAAAGTCTTTGGTGATCGAGCCAGCGGCAGTGCGCGTCACCACGCGTGATATGGGCTTACATGCCTCGCACAGCGCCAACGCAGGCGGGCGAGTGCGGGGGGAGGTATTTCCGGTACATTTTGTAAACACATCGCGGAAGTCTGTCATCCGGCACGGCTGAAGGATTGCAGCGACCGGTATAAGGTTGCGGACAGGCCCGAAACGGTGCTTGCGGAGCGCGGGCAGTTCTCTATGGAGAGTTTCGCGCCGACGCAACAATGGTGTCCTGAAACTCCCAACATCAACAGGCTGAACCGCCCGGCGCGTATGTTGAGGTCTGGCACGAGTACGAGCCACGGCGTACCCTCATGGCCATTGACAGAGCCGTTGCCGCGCATCAAACGCGCGGATCAGGTGTCTCCTCACCGTAGCCCCTCTCTCCTGGCGTCCGGCAACCCCGCAAACGTCAAAACAGACGACGCAAACAGGCCCTAACTGCCTCGTTTTCGTCCGGGCTATGACTTTACAAAAGTGAACACTTTCAGGGGGGGTAGACAGGCTCATTTTCGACGCGAGCGTACCGCGGGAGAAGGCTCATGAGAAGCGATTCAACCGTGCTTCTTCAGCGTCTGCGTATCTTGCGACGCAAGCTTTCGAAGCTGTTCAACGCATTACCGGATCTATAGGTCTCTTATTGACAGGCCTTCTCAAGCTCGGAGGCCCACTCAGGTGTCCCCGTCAACCGCAGTAACCGGTACTCGGAGTAAGCCAGACTTGCGTCAATCGATAATTCATCTTGAGCCTTAGCAAGCCAGTGCTCAGAAGAGTCGATGCCAGATCCCGTGTATACACATTGGGATTGTCATGGGCGAGCTTGCGGTAGATTCCAAGCAACCGTTCGTATGCTGGCACTGCCTCGACATGCAGGTTCTGCTCCCCGACTGCATATGCGTACGCAAAACCGTACTTCGTGTCCTCCGGCCTGTATCCAGCAGCCTTATCGTAATGCGGAACGGCCTGGTCGACCCTGAACTGGAGTTCGTAAATGCGTCCCCGGTTGAAATGATCCTGCGCCAGTCTGTCGACTTGAGCTTCACCGCGGGAGATGATCTCGTCCGGCAGCTTGCCAGCGCCCTCCAGATCGTTGTCGCGAAGCGCGCCCTCTTGCGGGCCTGCCTATTCATCCTGAGATGCCACTACGCACTGGCCGTGTTTAGAAACGCAACAGCGGCAATGAGGTTAGCGTTGCTGCGACGTTTTTCAGGACATTCTCACAGAGAGACGAGCACATCAGCCGAAAAGCCAAGACTGTGCCGGGTTACGGAATCGGTTCGTTTATGCGTGAGCATGGAATCATCCATGCCAGCGCAAGTGTCTCAGCCGCCGCTAACCTTCATTCTCCACATCTGGGCGCCGAATTGGAACGGTTACCCCGCGGCATGCGGCTGCTCTCCCGCGGATGTTAGCGTGCGGATGGACGATCTTAGGAACGTCCATCCCGGTATCGTATGTCCGGAAGTCAGCGGGCGAGCCGGATTTCAGCCGGTACTCCGACTCTTCGGGAGACCGCCAGGCCTAACTGCCTGCCCAGCGGTAACCTTGCCTCATACGGTGCGCCGTAAAGGCGGTCAAAGCGTTTCTAAGCATCTTCGAGGGCATGAAACGGCCACGACCTGTCACGCGGCACGCTTCTGAGCGTGCTCGCGACACTCCACAACCGAGTGTCGAGCCGTCTGCCGCGCCTTGTGTTGACGCAGCCTTGTCCGTTGCTCTTCGCGCGAAGTGCCGTTGAAGCTCTTCTAGAGGCGAAGACATGGCGAGCCAAAATGGCGACGTGGCAGGCGCGCGCCTTTGTACCGTCTATTATCGCGACACCTCCGGTATCGAACACTCGCTGCAGGTCACGGCCGATTCGCTCTACGAAAGCTGGGCTCCGGCAATTGCCGCCTTCGCTCCAGCCAATGCCGGCGCGCGGCAGCCCGGCCCGGCTACGCAGCTTGAGATTATCGTGCACGCGCCTGAGCACACCGTCGCTGTAGGCCGGCTAATTGAGTGGGCCTACGCTACCGGGCGATCTCCGAAAGAACACGCCCTTAAGCAGAAGCTGCACGACCTCCTGGGGCGGGGGCTGATGTGTGAGACGCGCCAAGGCGGACCACCTGTTTACAGGAACCCGAGCTCAAGGTGCAACGTTTGCTCGGCACCTAATGCCTACGCGTGTTCATCAGTACGTGACCAGCCTTGACATTGGGCTGCAACCGGAGTTATAAAGTCTCTCCAGCTCGAACCTCGAGCAAGGAGTAGGTTATGAGGTCGCTCGGGACAGCATTCGGCGTAGTCGTGCTTGCGACGTGTTCCTTCGGACAGCAAGCGTCAGGGTCTGGCACCAAATCCACTGGCAGCGCCGAGCAGGCGCTCATGCAGATTGAAAACGAACTGCTTGCGGCACTTCTGAAGGGTGATCCTTCAGCTAATGAACGCTATATGGCTAACAATGTCGTCCTTACCGGGCCCGACGGCGTTGTCCTCGATAAGACGCGAATCAACGCTGACCTGAAGGCTGGTGTGCTGAAACTGCAATCGTCCACAATCAGCGACATGAAGGTTCATGTACACGGAGACACGGCTGTTGTGGTTTATGCAACGACGGACAAGGGGACGTATAAAGGCAAAGACATCAGCGGCCAGTATCGTTGGACGGATGTCTTCGTGAGGCGCAACGGCGACTGGCGACTGATCGCCGGGCACGGCAGTCCGGTGCACAAGCAGTAAAGATCGCCCATGTGGCCGCCGCTCGGCGTCTCCCGTTCGTGGGCCAGCCGCGAAGCGAACTCGCCAGGAGTGCGGACCATCCTGCACGAGTTGTTCATGGCACATCGGGAGGCGCGCCCCCCCTGCTTCAGTGTTGTTCCTACTGGCATCTACCGTAGGGCTCGAACTCCACTCTTTGGCCGTGGGCAGGGAAACGGAACTCGAATCTGAAAGAGGCGGCAGGACGGCCTGTCCCACCGCCTCACCAAGAGCTAGCAGCAGCCCTTGCCGCAACACGTGCCGCTGGCGCAGCAGTTGGCGGCAAACGCCGCCACGCTGAGGAAGCTTGTCAAAGCGAGCACGGAAAGTACTCTCAGCATCGCGTGGGTTCTCTCCTTTCTCAAGGGCAGGATAGAGGATGAGTTTCCCTCTCAACCCTTGGTGATTGTTAGATGCCGCTAGTGGCACGAAGCATCTCCACAGCAGGTCTTCCCGCGAAGCGCCTCAGGCGTTCCTTCTCACCAGTTCCAGCCGGAAGCAACTTGAGCAGTGAATCGGTTCCCGTGGTTTTGAGCCGATCACGCACCAACCGGAACTAGTCCACTTAGACTTCTAACCCGCTGGTGATGTGGCGCAACTCACCTTGCCTCAACCACATACCTGCCTTCGAGAGATCGAGACGAGACGGCGTTACCGTCATGTACAAGAACCGTTCTCGCGCACCAACGCGCGGATCAAGTGTGTTCTCCGCGAAGGCCCTCTCTCCTGACGTCCGGCATCCCGCAAACGTCAGAACAGACGACGCAAACCGGCCCAAGCTGCTTGTTGCGTCCCGGCCATGACTGAACAAACAGTGAACCCTTTCAGGGGGTGTAAAGGCTCGTTTCTCAACGCGAGCGTACCGCGCGGGAAGCTCAGAGACGCGATCCATAGGATATGCGTCCGCGCTCCGTTGTTACCCTGTGCGTCGCGTGGGTTCGAAACCACTTTCCGAAAGCAGATCTGTAAATACTCCGCCTTTAGCGCGTATTGTAGAGGAGATCGTTGCTTACCCTCTGCCGTGTCCCAGCAAGTTCACCCAATAGTCGGTGATCGCGAAGAGAAGCCGCATCACAATTACGGCCATCATGCTGAGCCTTACCGGGCGCCGGAATTGGGGGGAGTAGGCGCCCCCGGGGGGCACGAGCGCGAGAGCGGCCGCCGTGACCCTTGCCAATGGCAGGCCAGGATGAGCAACAGCAGCCCCGTGTAAATGATGGCGCTCGCCGTGTAAATGATGGCGCTCGCCAAAGCCCCATAAGGCGTCCAGGAACACGATGTCGCAAACGATGATGTTGGACCATTACTGGCAGCAGCATCGCCACACCAAACAGTTGGTTCGTTCCACAGCAGCAGCCACGCACCGATAACTTCTACGGCCCCGATGAAGAGGATGTACACAAACGAGTGGCCCATGGAGGTGCAGGCCAATTCAAACGCGCCGGCCTGTCCGAGCGGGACCTGAGCCACATCGGCTGGCAGGTGACCCGGCCGGTAGAACTGCCCACCAATGATCTTGCCGATTCCGTAGATGTTCAGAAACACAAACACGTACGGCCGTGCAGCAAGTTCAGCAACTTACGGAGGTCATGCGCTAACGAGGATCTGCCCTCGGTCTGCAGGGCGGATGCCATGGGCGGTGCAGCTCCTTGTGCGGTGAATACGTTCAATCTGGGCTGTTTGTTCCGTGCTTGGTCCATTCAAGGGAGTTGACGTCGCTCTGAAACGGCGGTGTGCATCGAACAAGTTGGCATGCAACCCGGAAACTTTGGCAATTACCGGCTTTAGGAGATTCTGCAACTTCGATACGCACGGGCTCCGTCGAGAAAACGCGCCCACAGATTGATCTTCCAGCCACAGACCAGCGCGTGGCTTCGTCGCCGCGAAACTCCAGCGACCGCCGGGCGGCGTGGGAGCGTGCGGCGTTCCCACCGGCGTTATCTCGCCACCCGGGTAAACGGCCCGCAGTCAGAAACGTGGCGGTGCTTATCTTTCGGATCGTCTACGTCTTCCAGCTACTCCTGCAGTCGTCGGTTCTTGCCGGTCTGATTCGGCGTAATTGCCGTCCGGAGCGTCCGGGTCTCTGCGCTAAAATTCTCGTCAATCTTAATAGGGATCGCGGCAGCGGCGATCACGGCGCTGAAGAGGCTTCGTAGATCTGGTAATCCTGCGGCAACTGTCGCTGCGTTCCGCCCGCTTCGGCGGGTCCGCAGCAGTGGACAGCGCAAACAAAGCAATAAAAGCAAGCGCATCAATCGTATCGCCTGTGCTTGGGACACGTGTTTGCGCCCGTAAACGATGCCGTGCGGAACGCTCGAGGCGCCCGCACGGCTTTGCCGGCGTTAGAAGCGGATGCGCAATCGGAGTTCCACCTGCCGTGGATCGAAGGTGCCGAGCCCGTTCGAACCGAAGTTCTGGTTCGCCACCATACCGGGCTTGACACCCTGCGCAGCCTGCGCCGCAGTCGGCTGTGCAATCACCCCGCCCAAACTGCCGCCGAACGACTCGGGACGGATTTGCACGGAGTTGGTGACGTTCGTGGACTCGGCCGAAAGCTGAGCTTCCCAGCGCTCCCCAAATCGAAACTGCTTCTGAACACTC
>DASQEG010001021.1:0-3179 GCA_035633775.1 Bryobacteraceae bacterium | reverse complement strand
CCCTCCAGGGCCAGAAGCTTACGAAGATCACTCGTCTGATTACCAACACGGCGCCGGGCGGTGGAATGGATAACATCCCGTTCATCACGACCAATGCCGATGCACCGGGTCTCGAATCGGTGTTTGCGATCGAGACAGCCGAGGACGCCTCCGGAAACGAGTTTTTGCAGCTGCAGTACTCGCAAACTGTATTGCTGAACTTCCGCGGTATTAGCTTCCCGCACGTCACGGTTGGCACACTGGTGAAGGCGTTCTGACCAGCGACTGTTCGCCTCACATCCCTGGATCAGCTGATTGCTGAACGTTCGTTTGCCGGGCGCCAGTGACGCAGGAATGCGGATTGGTGCCCGGTACCGAAGAGCATCCCATGAGTTCAGAACGCTGGATACTATTTGCGGATCGCGATCCAGCTCAGTCGCCCTGCTGGTACCAGCCGAATGTTCGGCCAGTCCAGTAGATCAAGCCACTCGCAGATTCTGTCTTTTCGACGAGAACAGCATCTCCTGAGAATCGGGGTGGCACGGCGTTGGTGGCACCCGGACTGACCGGACCCTTCTCGTGGATCTGCCACGCGTCTACGAACGAGAAATCGTCACCGATGCTCGAAGCGGAGGGCAGCGGCTTGCCGGCACCAAGTATATGCAACGTGTAGCCACTTGCCTTAGTCAGGAAAACGGCAACCCCGATTTTGCACGAGGACTTCTCCTCGATAAGCAGCACATAGTCGCTGCGCGCATCGCCGTTCAGATTTCCGCGCAAGTAGAACGGGTTGAGGTGTGCAACGACTCTATAGCCCGTCCGAAGTTCCCGTGCGACTTGACGTCGAATCGGTTGGGGTATCATCCACTCGTCCGGAGAGGGAAGTCGAGAATCGCACGCGACCGCGAGAGCGGCCACGAACAGGATCGCTGACGGTACCGCAGCAGGCTGGCGCACGATTGGCGTGATTTTACAAACCGTGTCGTACACCACGGTGCCGTTCTCGATAGTCATCACAGATGTAGACGCAGATGGTACGCGCCCGGGCCGAGTGTGAGTCGTCGAACAGCAGGACCGATCGCTAACCAAATCCCGTCTCGGCAACCCTGTGTCGGCGATCTCCGTGGCGCTGCCGCTCACGAAGGTGGAAGTTAGTTCGGCCACGGGCCCGGACGGACGAGCGCTTCTGTAACGCGTGCCCTTCCCGTGGAGGTGCGATCGACGAAGAAGCGGCGCACATTCGGCCCCTCGACGATCGCGCCGCCGAACTCGGTTTCGAGCAGCATACGGTCACCGTCGCGCCGGATTGAGCCCACAATATCGGGCACCTCCGTGATGCTGACCAACTCGCTCTGCCGGTCGAAGCGCAACAGCCCGCCGCCTGTGGCACCCCACTCGCCGAAATGTACGAGGCCGATCCACACCGCATCGGGCGCGACCAGGAGTGCACTTGCTGACCAGTCTGCGATTTCAGGGGGAGACCAAAGGTGCAACTTTCCCGTTCGCTTATCGCGGTATCCAAAACCGCCCACACCGGTCGTGCCTTCGCCATCACAAAAGCTCCTCGCGAACCATAGCCGCTCCCCTTCGCGCTGTGTGGGGCCGACCTCTTCGCGGATGGTGCTGCTCTCGCGCGTGTAGCCATCTTTCACGCGCTTCGGGCGAGCTTTCGCGAAGGCGTCATAACTCGATTGCGGCAACTGAAACGGTGGCCTGCGGTTTGCACGCGGTTGGGACGGAGGCGCTATCCGGAAGGGCGGGTCCCGCCGTGGCTCGGCCAGTAGAGCATGTTCATCGGCCTCGTCAAAGTCGAAGTGCTTTATCAGCGCCTTCGCACGTGCGTCGTACAGGAATTTATGGCGCAGGCTGGCACGGCCCTTCTCCGGCATGCAGGTAAGCACCAGCTCTGCATCGGTCGCCCGCTCGACACGTACGGAGCAGTCAGTCTCACCCGGCAGTGTCGCCAGACGGTACCAGCGTTCGGGACGATGCCGGTCGTGAAGCGTTAGTTCGAGCGAAGTGCCCGGCGACCACCAGGGCCGCTCGCCACGACTGCCGAGGACGGACAGCCGCACGTCCAGCGTTGCGCTGATCTGTGAAGCGAATATGACCGTCGCCGCCGCAGCCGCCAACATAGTGTCAGCGTACCTCCAAGCGCCCCTGGAAGTCAGGGCACGATTGCTTCGATCAGTCGCGGAGCGCTCGTCCGAAGGGCAGATGCGAACTGATCGGCTAATTCCCGAACCGTCGATGCGCGGCTGGCTTCTACACCCATGGCTTCCGAGAGGCGAACAAAGTCGATCTCTGGAGAGCCGATGCCGATCATACGCTCGGCGGCTGCTCCGAAGCTCTGGACGCCGGTTCGCTGCATCTCAACGTCGAGGATGCGGTAACGCCGGTTGTTGTAAATGACCGTGACCACGTCCAGCCGTTCTCGCGCCATTGTCCAAAGCGCCTGAAGTGTGTACATCGCGCTCCCATCCGCTTCGAGGCAGACCACCTTGCGATCGGGGCAGGCCACAGCAGCACCAACAGCAACGGGCATCCCCTGTCCGATGGAGCCCCCTGTCACTGGCAGATGATCGTGGGGCGCGGCTTGCAGCAGCGACGACCAGAGCGCCTCACCTGACGAGATTGCCTCATCCGCCACGATGGCGTGCTCGGGCAGCAGCGCCGATACGATCTGGGCAACATTGGCGGGAGTAAGCTGCTCCGACCCTGCGGGCAGCGGTGGAGAGCTGGCGAGCTGAACGCGCGCTGCGGTGGTCCCTGCTCCCAAGTCATCGGCGAGAGCTTGCAGCGCCGCCGTTCCATCTTCTCCCGGGTGGGCCAGGACGTGCATCTGGCAATCGGGAGGCGCCAGCGTGCTCCGCCGCCCAGGATACCCGAAGAAGGAGACGGGCGGCTTTGCTTCGACAAGGATCAGCCGTTCAAGTCCGCCCAGAGCCTGTTCGGCAGGTTCGGGGAAATACGGAATGCGGACAGGTTGAAAGCGCCCCCGGCCCGACTCGGTACGTCCGGCATTCCGGTTTGCGTAAACGCGAACGCCCGTGTGTGCCGCGATGCGACCTGCCGCGTCCAGTCCACTGCCCTTAAGAGCCGATCCGCTCAGGAGAATGCCTGTTGTGGGCCCCGCTACGAATTCCCAGTTCCGCTGTGTGATGGGCGCAACAGGGCGCTCCAGCGGAGGCGGAGATGAA
>DASQEG010001020.1:0-4606 GCA_035633775.1 Bryobacteraceae bacterium | reverse complement strand
CGCTGTCTGGCCGCGTCGCGACTCCCTGCCATGAACATCGGCGCCGCGCGCAAGCAGGGCTTTCAGCCCGTCGACATTACCGCTTCGGGCGCATGACATCAGGGCCGTCTCGCCGCCCGGACCTGCACTATTCGGGTCCGCCCCTCCCTTCAGAAGCAGGTCCATCATGCGTGGATTGCTGTTGGTACAGGCCAGCAACAAGGCTGGAACACCATAGCGGTTCGCTGCCTTTGCATCGGCACCATCGCGGATGAGGCGTTCGGCAGCAGCTACGTCGTCGTTATAAACGGCGTCGTGCAGACTCGTAACGGCCGACAACAGCAGGAGACCCGGCACCAGCATCAGAGCAGCTCCGGAACGGTCCCCTGACTGTCAGCGAACTTGTCCATCCGCACGCCGGCTTTTCCCAGCAGTGTGAGATGGAGGTTTGCAAGAGGCGTCGGCTCCGGGTAGCGGATATGCTTGCCGCCCTTTGGCCCGGCGACCAGCACCGGCAGGTTCACGTGATCGTGCACGTCGGGATTTCCCATCCCGCTTCCGTAAAGAACCAGCGAATGATCCAGCAGTGAGCCGTCGCCGTCAGGAGTGCTCTTCAGCTTCTTCAGAAATTCTGCGAACAGCGACACATGGAAGGCGTTAATCTTCGCTACCTGCGCCAGCTTCTCCGCGTTCCCTCCGTTGTGCGTCAGCGGGTGATGAGCTTCGTTGACACCGATCTCGGGGTAAGTCCGCGTGCTGGTTTCGCGTGCGAGCTGGAACGTAGTCACCCGTGTAACGTCGCCCTGCATCGCCAGGACCTGCAGGTCGAACATCAGCCTGGCGTGATCGGCGTACGCAGCGGGAACGCCGATCGGCCTGTCAAGATCCGGCAAGGTCGATGAGCCCGCGCTCGCCTCGGCCTTCTGAATTCGCCGTTCCACTTCGCGCACGCTGTCGAGGTAATCGGAAACCTTCGTTCGGTCACCAGGACCAAGCTGACGCTGCAGCCGCCCGATGTCCTCACGAACCCAATCCAACAGGCTCGCGGTGCGCCGCAGTTCAGCGGCTCGCTCTGCGGCACTGCCGCCGTCACCGAACAGCCGCTCAAACACAATGCGGGGATGCGCTTCTGCAGGAAGCGGCGAAGTCGGCGATGACCAGGAAAGATTATTCTGGTACACGCACGCATACCCGTTGTCGCACTGGCCTACGGTCGCCAGCAGGTCCATCGCGAGTTCAAGCGACGGCAGGCGCGTCTCCTGCCCCAGATGCTTAGCCGCGATCTGGTCCGCTGTGGTGCCCAGATAGTAGTCCGTGCTTTCCGTCCACTTAGCCTTGGCTGCACTGAGGAATGCGGCGTTCGATGTTGCATGCGTACCCGGATACGCGTTCCGGAGCTCCATGTTGGTGAAGACCGTGATCGAATCCTTCACCGGCTCGAGTGACTTCAGGATCGGCGACAGCTCCGCCAGCTTACCTTCGCCCGGAGGCGTCCACATCGGAATGTGCGCGCCCATCGGCATGTACACGTAGCTGAGGCGGCGCACAGGCTTGGCAGGGGTCGACGCTGCGGCCGTTAACGCCGGCACCATCGCGTCCAGCAACGGCAGCGAAACGGCTGCACCGAGCCCGCGGAGAAACCTCCGTCGGGGCAGAGCCTTTTGGGTCACGATCATGGTGTACTCCTCATCTGGAACGGACTGCTGTTTACGACACCAAGGACAAACGACGAAAACCGGTAATCCGATTAGTCGCTCTCACATACAATCTTCCGCACCGCGGGACCGTCATAGTGCTCAATGCCTCGACCAACAGCGTAAGTTAGAAGCTTTTCGGTAAAGGTCGTGGCGAACATTTCCGGACGGCTCAAGAGTGCTTTTTGCAGCCCCTCGATACCATCGAACTTCGAGCCATCGGGCAGCACGCCGGACGCGTCGATTCCCCTGCCCTCTTCAGCCGTGCGGTACCTGCCGACTGCATCGAAGTTCTCGAGCGCGAACCCGACAGGGTCCATTAGCTGATGACAGCCGTAGCACGCCGGATTCGACCGATGCTGCGCCAGGCGGTCGCGCATCGACAGAGCCTTCATGGAGCCCGCATTCTCCTTGAGCGCAGGCACGTCCGGGGGCGGCGGCGGAGGAGGAACGCCCAGGATATTATCCAGTACCCACTTGCCGCGGATGACGGGCGAGGTACGCGTTGCATATGACGTCACCGTAAGGATGCTCCCATGCCGCAGCAGCCCTCCCGGCCCCACGTCGACTCGCCGAAACCTGCTGCCGTACACGTTCGGAATGCCGTAATGCCTGGCCAGCCGTTCGTTCAGGTACGTATAGTTCGCAGTCAGCAGTTCCAGGGCGCTGCGGTCCTCGCGCAGGATTGTCTCGAACAGCAACTCGGTCTCGCGTCGAAACGACCGTCGCAGATTATCGTCAAAGTCCGGGAACATTCGCATATCCGGATTCGCTGAACCCAGGTTTCGCAGGTAAAGCCATTGTTCTGCGAAGTTCGTCACCAGCGTCTGGGACCGGGAATCCTTCAGCATGCGCCGAACCTGAGCCTCGAGCACCTGCGCGTCGCGCAGCTTACCGCGCACCGCGGTGTCGAGCAGTTCGTCGTCCGGAATGCTGCTCCACAAAAAGAACGACAGGCGTGACGCTAGTTCGAGGTCGGAGATCCGATAAGGTGTCTTGGCGGGCAGGCCCGCAGGATCCTTCTCGACGCGGAACAGAAACTCCGGGCTGACCAGGATCGCGCTTAAGGCCATCTCGAGGCCAGCTTCGAAGCTGCCGCCTTCGTCCCTGCCTTTGCGGAAGAACTTGAGTGGTGCGGCAAGGTCCGCCTCGACCACGGGCCTGCGCCACGCACGTCGCATGACGGGACCCAAAATCCGGGCCGCGCACTCGTCGTCAGCCGTGCTGCCGGGATTGCACACATACAGGCGGCGGCGCCATGGTGTGTCGCCCGGACCAGCGGGCTCAAACGGCCCGTTTACGGTCACTGAGAAGACTGCCGGCCGGATCCGAGGATGCCGATCCATGTTGAAGTGTGCGTGCCACGGCTGGCGCTCACCTTCAAGAAGGAGAGACGCTGTTTGCGGAAAGGTGACTGCCACCGAGTGGGGGCCCGCCTGGACGGGCAGCCGGATGCTCAGGTGACGATCCACCTGCGAGTGATCCTGACCTTTGGCGGGCGGCTTTATCGTGAACCGCCCCGCTGGCTCTCCGTCCAGCAGCAGTTCCAGCTCGTGCGGCTCGCGCAGGCCTTCTACATGTTCGTTGCGGTCACGCGCCAGCCGGATCTGAACGTCATACTTCGCGTCCAGAGGAAAGTTGTACCGCACCACCATGCCACCCCGTGTGCCGGGAGGCAGACCCTCGAAATGGTCTTCCTGCGTGAGATCCGGCGGCAAACTCCATGTCTCGCCCCCGGGCTTCAGCGGCGTGCCTGCAGCGATTCGGCTGATACGCCTGGCTGCGCCCAGATATCTCTCCAGCAGCGTAGGCGACAGGTCCCCGACGGTGATGTTGTCGAAACCGTGGCTTGACTCGTCGGTCGGAAGCATGGAACTGACATCGACATCGAGTGCAAGCAGATCGCGAATGGCGTTACGGTACTCGGTCCGGTTCAAACGCCGGAACGTACCGGTGCGGCCCGGATTCGCAGGCGCATTGTCGAGCATGGCCTCGACCGTGCCCTGCACCTGACGATAGGTCGTTTCATCGGGACGGGGCAAACCGGCAGGTGGCATCGAGCGGGTACGAAGTTTGCGTACAACCCGCTCCCAACCCTGATGGTCCTGAGGCGTCAGACCGGTCAGAGAGAAGTTTCCCGTCCGCAGCTTCTCATTGTGGCAACCCGAGCAGTACCGCTTCAACACCGCGTCACTGCTGGCCTGCAGCTCTGCCGCATAAACCAGAGTAGCGACGAGCACACCAAAAGCGACGGGGCAACAGCGGGAAACCACCCTGTTATTATCGCTGAAAATGTGCTCGTCCGGGGGACTTAGCTTGTGGAGTTCCTTGCTACGGGAATCTGGATCTCGGTTATGTACGACTCATCGTCCTGCCGAACCTGCTCGCCCAGCTTCAGGTACAACTCACGTGCAGGGCCAGCCGGCAGGTAGCCATTCGCACCCATCCACGCCGCAACCGCGCGATAGGAGGAATTAAGCGTCTGGAACGCACCTGCATGGATCGTGCTCGCCACGGTGCATGCGGGCAGTACGTAAACGTTCACGCGCCCTGCAGGCTCGACCGGCTTCTGCAGATACACGCCTGCCTCGCCGTCAACGTCGGATTCCTTGTACTCGGGATCATGCCACAGGGCAACCGGCAGTCCGCCGGGGCACCCTTTCTGACCGAGAAGTCCGAACACTTCGCCATACAGCGCGCCTACGGACTGATAGTTGGGGATGGTGGCTCGCACCGAAGCGATCCACTGCGGAGCTACTTCTTTGATAACCACGTCTTGTGACATTGTGTTCTCCTGTTCGATAAGCCGCAGAGTTGCATGCAGCCGTCTGAGTCGCTCGGCCTCCTGCTGCACCCGGAACGCCTGCTCGGCCTCACGCAGCCGCAACATGCCGCGCAGTTCCTCCGCCGAAATACCACCGTCGAGAATATGT
>DASQEG010001019.1:0-3342 GCA_035633775.1 Bryobacteraceae bacterium | reverse complement strand
CTGCACCCCGCACGAAGAGCGGCTCGCGCTAAGGCTTGATCTCGAGTTTGCGGAAGTAGTTCCTGTCCGTCAGCGGGTTGGATCGCGGCGCGGACGGCCAGCCCGGTCGGATCGGATCCGAAACTGCCGCCGTCTTCTGGTTCTCTTGTACGTCATCACACGGCCGAGCGGGCGTTTTGAGCAAGAACTTACCCGCGTGTTGCGCGTTTGAATGCGGGCGGCACGGGAATGACGTTGAGTTTGTATCCGTGGTTGTCGGGCACTCGAAAGCTCAGCAGCGGTACGGAACATCGGCCGCTGGACTGAGGTGCGGGCCGCTGGTTAGCATCGCTCGGCGCAGTCTGAGCTGTCGCCAGCGCCACGGTGAAAGCTGCCCCGGTGAGTTTCGCGATCATGCAGTGCGCTCCTGCTCCGATTCCAGTCCCGTGCGGACCTCAGCGGATGCGGCGGTTAGAAAGACGCGAAACACGCTGCCTTCGCCGGGCCTGCTGTCCACCGCCATGCGTCCCCCATGTTCATCGACGATCTTGGACACGATCGCGAGCCCCAGCCCCACGCCCGTCGACTTGGTGGTGAAAAACGGATTGAAGATACTTTCGAGATTCGCAGGAGCTATACCGGAACCACGATCGATGACGGCGATTTCGCAGAACTCACCGGCGGGCCTGGTCTTCACCGTGACGGTGCCGCCCGGAGGAGTTGCCTCCGCGGCATTCACGAGTAAGTTGTAAACAACTCTTTCGAGCAGCTCAGCATCGCAGCGGATGCGCGGCGTGTCGATGGCGTAGTTGCGATGAACGCTCACTGGAAGCGGAGGGTTCCGACGCTCCAGTTCGGCAATGACACGGTCGATGACGGGCACAACGTCGCGTAACTCGAGGTGAACGTGTACGGGCCTCGCGAAGTCCAGAAATCGTGTGATGAGCGAGTTCATTCTATCGACTTCGCTCGCTATAAACCCGGTCATCTCACGACCGACCTCATTGTCCGGAGGAAGGTTGCGACCGAGAAGCTCGGCTGATGCACGGATTGTTCCTAGAGGGTTCCGAAGTTCGTGAGCGAGTCCGGCTGTGAGCTGCCCCAGAGCAGCAAGGCGCTCTGATCGTCGGACGGCTGCTTCGGCTTCCTGAAGGCTCCGATTCGCGCGTTCCAGCTCATCCGCGGCCGCCTGGTAGCGGCGCGCCTCAACGCGATTCGATTCGGCAAGCTGATGAGTGAGATATCCAACGACAGGCAGGAAAATGACACGCAGACCGACCTCGCCCAGACCTTCGGGTGTTAACTCGTATCGTGTCCAGTCGACAAAAAGCAGAAATGATGCATAAGCGAGGCATGCCAGCGCCGTTACCCCGAGCGTTCCAGCGAGATTCAGTGTGGTTGCTGCTGAAACGACTGGTAACAGGAGAATCACGTACCAGGTACTGCTGATTGCACCGGTCCAGCCGATCAGAAGCCAGCAAAGTGCCAGCCGAAGCATGACAGCCGTGACGCTGCCGCGGTTCGACTGAAGGTAATCCACACGACCTTCAGCAATCTGCAATACCGCAAGCGCAACGACGACGAGAATCTCGGGCGTACTGCGTGTAGGGCTAACCGCCTCCAAGAGCGTGAACAGCAGAAGCCACACGACATCCTGCGAACGGACACGCCCGGCCAGCCATGCAAGCACGGCTTCATGCTACACCGCTCGATCGGCACATGGAACCTAAGTGGGTCCCGAACGATCTACTTCTTAGTGTCGCGGTTTTCCCCTCATGCCGGGGTAGGCCGCGATCGTGTGACTATTTAGGGTAGGTACCTGGTCCGCTCCATTTTCTGATGAAAGTCAACGTCCAGCTCACCCGTGGCATTGAATCGCTGTTCGGCACCAACGACGAGAACATCCGCCTGATCGAATCCGAACTCGAGGTTCGCACTCGCCTTGCCAGTGACAGCATCGAGATAGAAGGTGAGAATCAGGCGGTATTGCGTGCCGAAGCCATCCTTGTGGACTATGGACAACTGCGCCGCGAAGGGGTTGAGTTCGCCGACGGTGAACTGAACGCATATCTCCGCGTAGTTGTGAGCGATCCTGAGGTCTCACTCCGGAACCTGGTTCACAGTGGACGGCAGCGGGCCTTCGGGAAGAAAACGCTTGCTCCGAAGAGCATCAACCAGCGGCGCTACATCGAAGCGCTCGAACGGAACGATCTCGTGTTCGGTATCGGACCGGCCGGCACCGGCAAGACGTACCTGGCTGTGGCCATGGCCGTTTCAGCGCTTCTGAACAAGAGGGTGAATCGCATTATCCTGACACGTCCGGCGGTGGAGGCCGGTGAAAGACTGGGATTTCTCCCGGGCACGCTGCAGGAAAAGGTTGATCCGTATCTGCGTCCCCTCTATGATGCCCTTTACGAGATGATTGACGCGGAACGCGTGGAGAAGCTGCTGGAGCGCGGCGCCATTGAAGTAGCACCCATCGCTTTCATGCGCGGCCGCACGCTGAACGACAGTTTCATCATTGTTGATGAGGCGCAGAACACCACCGGCGAGCAGATGAAGATGGTGCTGACGCGCCTGGGCTTCAATTCCAGGATGGTCGTTACGGGCGACATCACGCAGATTGACCTTCCCAACCCGCGTACCAGCGGTCTGATACAGGCCGAAGATGTTCTGCGAGGGCAGGACGGGATCAGCTTCGTTCATTTCAGCGAAGTGGACGTGGTGCGGCACACGCTTGTGCAGCGAATCGTGCGCGCGTACGACCGCTACAGTCAGCAGACGGGGGCGTCACGGCAGATGACGCTCAATCTGCGCAACGGAGCGGCGGAGCCAGCCACCGAGCCCCTGCTTCAGGACGCCGAGGCTGGGCCTGTCGTCTAAACCTCCATGCCTCCCGATGGCCATTCCGTGCTGTACCGGAGAGCCGGTTCGGGACTCCCGCGGAGAGAATTGAACGCCTTTGCTGCACGCCTCAGCGATGAACTGGCCGGCGGACGCCCCTACACCTGCCTCTTCACTGACGATCAGGAGTTGCAGCGGCTCAACCGGATGTTCCTGGGTAAGGATCAGCCCACTGACGTTCTGTCCTTCCCCTCCGCAGATGAGAGTTCTCTCGGCGAGTTGGCCATCTCTGTGGAACGCGCACGCCAACAGGCCGACGATTTCGGCCACGAGCTTGCGCACGAGCTGCGTATCCTGATGCTCCATGGCGTGCTCCACCTGCTCGGGCATGACCATGAGTCTGACCGCGGTCGCATGGCACGGCTTGAAAAGCATTGGCGAGAACGGCTGGATCTGCCCGCCGGATTGATCGAGCGGAGCAGGCGAGGGAAAGCAGGATGACGGCGCTCGTTCTCATCC
>DASQEG010001018.1:0-9030 GCA_035633775.1 Bryobacteraceae bacterium | reverse complement strand
TCGGCAGACGGCGGTGCAGCGGCATTTGGCCGCCTTCGAAACCGCGCATCAGCGAATAACCGGAAACCGACTTGGCACCCTTGGCGCCGCGTCCGGAGTACTTCCCGCGCCGCGAGCCCATGCCCTGGCCGACGCGCTGCTTTTTGTGTACCTGGCCCTTCGGCCGCCTTACATCGCTGAGATTCACTTCGCCTCTCCCTCAACCACCTGGAGCAGATGCGGAACCTTGGCCACCATCCCGCGAAAAGCGGGCGTGTCCGGTCGCTCCACCACCTGATTCATCTTGCGCAGACCGAGGCTGCGCACGATGACCTTGTGCTTCTCCGGCGTACAAATGGGGCTCTTCACCAGTTTAATGCGAATCGTTTCCGCCATCGTCGTTTCCCCTACAGCTTTTCTACGGGAAGGCCGCGAACCTCGGCCACCGCGTCGGCCGCACGGAGCTGCTCGAGCGCATTGATGGTCGCCTTGACCGCGTTGTGCGGATTGCGGGAACCGATGTTCTTCGTCAGCACGTTCGGGATGCCTACCGCCTGAATGACCGCGCGCACCGGACCGCCCGCAATCACGCCCTTTCCGGGAGGCGCAGGCTTCAGCAGCACCTGGCCTGACCCGTACCGGCCCAGCACCGCATGCTTGATCGTGGTTTCGAGCACGTTGATCTTGCGCAGGTTCTTGCGCGCACTCTCGATGCCCTTCTTGATTGCCGACGGGACTTCCTTGGCTTTGCCGGTGCCGTAGCCCACGACCTTCGCCACCGGGTCGCCGACCACCACCAGAGCCGAGAAGCTCATGTTCTTACCGCCCTTGACCACCTTGGTCACGCGGTTGATGCTGACCACCTGTTCCTTGAGGTTCAGACTGGCCGAATCGACTTTTCTGACAGCTGTTGCCATGCGCTTCTTAAAACTCCAGTCCCGCTTCGCGGGCAGCATCGGCGAGCGCCTTCACTCGCCCGTGGTACAGATAACCGCCGCGGTCGAACACCACCCGGGTGATCCCTTTTTCCTTTGCCCGCTCCGCCACCATCCGGCCGACTTCTTTCGCGCCGGCGACGTTGCCGCCGGTGATCTCGGCATTCTTATCCTTGGAAGAGGCAGCGGCGATGGTGCGGCCTGCACGGTCGTCGATCACCTGGGCGTAGATGTGCTTTACCGAGCGAAATATGGCCAGACGCGGGCGCTCGGGCGTGCCCGATACCTTCTTGCGAATCCGGAGGTGGATGCGCGTGCGAATCGCTTTCTTGTCCATCTGCGGCATCGCTTACTTGCCTCCCTTGCCGCCCGTACCGGACTTGCCGACCTTCTTGCGCAGCACTTCCCCGGTGTAACGGACGCCCTTGTTCTTGTATGGATCCGGCGGACGCAGCGAGCGCATGTTGGCCGCCACCTGCCCGAGCATCTGACGGTCGTACCCGGTGAGCACGATGTGCGTCTGCTTGTCGACCTTCATGTCGACGCCCGCCGGCAGCAGAAACTCGATCGGATGTGAGTAGCCCAAGGTAAAGACCGCTACGTTGCCCTTCACATCGACGCGATAACCGATACCGACAATGTCGAGTTCACGCGTAAAGCCGCCGGAAACACCCTGCACAGCATTGGCGGCCAGAGCGCGCGTCAGGCCATGGGCCGCCGCATGCTGGTCGCTGTCACGGAGGATGTTCAGCGTGCCGTCCTGCTGTTCGATCCGGATACCCGGCGGAATGGGGACCGACAGCTTGCCCTTCGGTCCTTCTACACGCAGCTCCTCACCGGCCGTGATTTTCACGCCCGAGGGAACCGGAATGGGTTTTTTTCCAATTCTTGACATGGAATCCTCGTTGCCTGCCTTACCAGATCTGGCAGAGCAGTTCGCCGCCGACGTTTTCCTTACGGGCGTCGCGGCCGGTCATCACGCCGCGCGGCGTGGTCAGAATGTTAATCCCAAGACCGCCCAGCACGCGCGGGATCTCGCCCGAGCCCACATACACGCGGCACCCGGGCCGCGAGATGCGCTCAATCTTCGAGATCGCCGGCTGGTTGGCCGGGGTGTACTTCAGATACAAACGAATGGTCTTTCCCGCGCCGGTCTCGTCGGCCATCTTGTAGTTGAGGATGAATCCCTCTTCCTTCAGAATGCGGGCCAGTTCCATCTTCAGCTTTGACGCCGGAACGTCCACCTTCTGGTGGCGCGCCCGCAATGCATTACGCACTCGCGTCAGCATGTCCGCGATGGGATCCGATGGTGTCATGCCTTGTTTCCGTCTCTCCTGTTCGAGGGCTCGGTGCCCGCCGTTACAGCCTGCGCCGGGTATCGGGGTTTCCTGTCCCCGACCACTTGAACAACGCCAGCTGCACGGGCTTACGCCCTGCTCCTGCCTACCAGCTTGACTTGGTTACGCCGGGGATGCTACCCGCCAGCGCGAGATTCCGGAAGCAGATGCGGCACAGCATGAACTTCCGTAGATAGCCGCGAGGGCGGCCGCAATTCTTGCAGCGATTGCGGTGCCGGACCTGCAGCTTGGGGATTTTTTTGGCCCGCGCCACTGCGAGCTTTTCGTCTTTGGCGATCTTTGCCGTGGTTGCCATGAATGTCCTACTTCACTTCCGGACGCTGACCGCTGAACGGCATCCCGAAATGCCTCAGCAGGGCCAGCCCTTCCGCGTCGGTCCGGGCTGTGGTCTGAATCGTAATGTTCATACCCCGGGACTTGTCCACCTTGTTGTAGTCGATCTCGGGAAAAATCAGCTGGTCCTTCACGCCCAGCGTGTAGTTTCCGCGACCGTCAAACGACTTCGGATTCACTCCGCGAAAATCGCGCACGCGGGGCAGAGCCACCGTCATCAGCCGATCGAGAAACTCAAACATGCGGTCGCCGCGCAGCGTCACCATGCAGCCGATATTCATGCCCTCGCGCAGCTTGAAGGCCGCAATCGACTTGCGAGCCTTCGTCACAACCGGCTTCTGGCCGCTGATGGTGGTCAGCTCCTGCACGGCGGTCTCGATGATCTTTGAGTTGGACGTGGCTTCGCCCATGCCCATGTTGATCGTGACCTTCTCGATCTTCGGGACGGCCATGACGTTGCCATAGCTGAACTCTTTGATCAACGCCGGAACCACCGACTCCTGATAATGCCCTCTCAGTCTCGCTTTGGCCATCGCTTATCCCTGCTTCAGCTCCTCGCCATTCTTCCGCGCCACCCGAATCCGGCGGCCGTCGTCTGCCACCTTCACCCCGATGCGCGTGGGCACGCCACCGCCGGTCAGCGCCATCACGTTCGAGACATGAATCGAAGCTTCCTTCTCGGCGATGCCGCCCTTGATGCCCTTGGCCGGGTTCGGACGCGTGTGACGCTTCATCATCATCACGCCCTCGACCAGCACGCGGCCCGTTGAGCGATTGACGTCGAGGACACGACCGGTCTTGCCCTTGTCGCGGCCTGCGATCACCTTCACCATGTCGTTCTTGCGGATCCGGATCCGCGCCGGCGGATCGGCCTTCTTCTTCAAAGCCACGCTAAATTACCTCCGGAGCCAGCGAAACGATCTTCATGAACTTTTTGTCGCGGAGTTCACGGGCGACGGGGCCGAACACGCGCGTCCCCACCGGCTCGCCCAGATCGTTCACCAGCACTGCGGCATTGGTGTCAAAGCGGATGTAGGTGCCATCCTTGCGGCGGCTCTCCTTGCGCATGCGCACGATCACGCACTTGACGACCTTGCCCTTCTTAATGTTTGAATCCGGCGCTGCTTCCTTTACCGACGCGGTCACGATGTCGCCGAGACCTGCGCGAAGCCCTTTGTCGCCGCCACGCGGGAGAATGGCCTGGAGTCTGCGAGCGCCGCTGTTGTCGGCGACCTCCAGGATTGTCCGCATTCCGATCATGACGTTCTCCTCTTCCCCTTAACGAGCGCTCCTCTGCACACCGGGTCACCGACGGCAGCGGAGCCGGATGCCAGCCTCCGACGCGGGCAGCCTAACCACCGGGAATGTGCCCGGAAGCCGGTCTGCGGTCTCGGAAGCCGGAAATCGACTGTCTCCAGCCGCTTACTTGCGGCCCTTGCCGGACTCGGCCTTGCGCCTGCCCTTGCCCTTGCCCTTGCCGGCCTGCGGACGACGGCTCACGTTCCCAGCGACACCGCCGGCATCAATCTGAGAAGGATCGACACCCACCTGCACCGCACGGCGGACAACTTCAGCCAGTGCCCAGCGCTTCAGGCGGCTCAGAGGCCTGTGCTCAATGATGCGCACCACGTCGCCCGTTTTCGCCGTCTGCTCCTCGTCATGCGCATAGAACTTCTTGCGCCGGGTGACGATTCGCTTGTAGAGCGGGTGCGGAACGCGGCGGATCACCTCCACCACGATCGTCTTCTGCATCTTCGTCGAGACGACCTCGCCGACCTTCTCGTTCTTACTGACGTTTGCCTGTTCAGCCATCCTGTTTCCTGCCCGGGAACTACTGCTGCTTCGCCTTCTCCGCCAGCTCGCGCTCCCGCAGCACGCCCAGAATCCGGGCGCGATCGCGCTTCAGCTCACGGTACTTTTTCAGGCCTTCACTCTGGCCCATGCTCATCTGGAACTTCAGGCGGAACATCTGCTCCTCACCTTCGGCCAGCTGCCCTTTGAGTTCCCCGGTATCGGTGCCGCGAATCTGCTCGGCGTTCATTAGAACTGGCCCTCGCTCTCGCGCGTGATCAGGCGGGTCGGCAGCGGCAGCTTGGCCGCAGCCAGCCGCATCGCTTCCCGAGCCGTCTCGACCGATACGCCTTCCATCTCGAACAGGACCTTGCCGGGCCGGACGACTGCGACCCATTCTTCCGGCGCACCCTTACCTTTACCCATACGGGTTTCGGCCGGCTTCTTGGTGATCGGCTTGTCGGGGAACAGCCGGATCCAGACCTTGCCCCCGCGCTTGATGTAGCGCGTCATTGCAATACGCGCCGCCTCGATCTGACGCGAGGTGATCCAGCCGCACTCCATGACCTTGAGTCCGTAATCGCCGAAGCTCAGCGAAGACCCTCTCCAGGCCTTGCCCTTCATGCGTCCGCGCTGCTGCTTGCGGAACTTGACCTTCTTGGGCATCAACATGGCGTTCTTCTCCTCTGCCCTTCGTTAACTTATTCGCCCTTGTTCTCGCCGCCACCCTGGTCCGGTGTCGATTCCGGAGTCTGGCGACCTTCCTGCTTCCGGGCGGGCTGACCCTGCGGTGACGCCAGCGGCGGCAGAATGGGCTGATTGCGCGGCGGCAGCGGATCGGGCAGGATCTGCATCCCTACACCGCCTTCCACCGCCAGTTCACTGTCTCTCGGGGTTGCTCCACTCTGCGGCGAACTCGAAGCGGCATCGCCGCCACGGTCCGGCGTCCGCTCGCCCCGGAAGCCACCACCAACACCGGGACCCGCACCGGTACCGCCGCCCGGCCCGCCACGGAATCCACCACGGTCGCGGTCGCCGCCACGACGATCCCCGCGATCTCCACGATCCCGGCGGTCAGTGCGTTCCCGGCGACGTGGCTCCGGATCACGGCCCAGCGCACCCGCGCGGCGCACATCTCCCAGAACCTCGCCCTTGTAAATCCAGCACTTGATGCCGATCACGCCGTACGTCGTACGCGCTTCGGCAAACCCGTAATCGATGTCAGCGCGGAGGGTATGCAGCGGCAGCTGACCCTGCAGATACCACTCGCTGCGGGCGATCTCGGCGCCGTTCAACCGACCCGACACACGAACCTTGATCCCCTTGCAGCCGAAGCGCAGGGCGCTGTCGACGGCCTTACGCATCGCACGGCGAAACGCCACGCGCTTTTCCAGCTGCAGGCCGATCGACTCGCTCACCAGCTGTGCATCAAGCTCCGGCTTATGAACTTCCTGAATGTCGATGAAGACCTCACGGCTCGTTTTGCGCGCCAGGTCCCCCTTCAGCTTCTCGATCTCAGCGCCCTTGCGACCAATCACGATGCCGGGACGCGAAGTACGGATCGTTATCCGCAGCTTGTTGCCTGGGCGGTCCACTTCGATCGAGCTCACGCCGGCCGCCTTAAGGCGGCTCGACAGGCTCTCTTTAAGCTCGAGGTCCTCGAGCAGGAGCTTGGCATAATCCTGCTTGGCGAACCAGCGCGAGCGCCAGGTCTTGGTGATGCCCAGCCGGAATCCGTACGGATGTACTTTCTGACCCATTCGTCCCTTAGTCCTTCTGACTGACCGTCACCACAATGTGGGCAATGCGCCGCTGGTAACGATAAGCCCGACCCATCGGAGCCGGCCGGATCCGCTTCATGCGCGGTCCTTCGTTCACATAGGCCTCGCTGACAAACAGCTGGTCCACATCGACATCGGTCGACTTGTTTTCCGCGTTCGCGATCGCCGACCGCAGGACCTTCTCCACCGTCGGCGCAATCCGCTTGTTGGTCGAACGCAGGATGTTGATCGCCGCCCCGGCCTTCTGGCCGCGGATGAGATCTACCACCAGCCGCGCCTTCTGTGGGGAGATCCGGATGTATCTGGCTTCCGCACGTGCTTCCATTTGCCGTGTCCCCTTTACTTGCCCGACTTCTCGGACTTGTTAACGTGACCCTTGAAGGTCCGCGTCGGCGAGAACTCGCCGAGCTTGTGTCCGACCATGTTCTCGGTAACGTACACGGGGATGAACTTCTTGCCGTTGTGCACCGCGATTGTGTGGCCGATGAAATCGGGAATGATCGTCGAGCGGCGCGACCAGGTACGTACCACCTTCTTCTCGTTGCGGTCGTTCATCCCCGTCACCTTGACAATCAGGTGGTCGTCGACGAACGGCCCCTTGTGCAGTGAGCGTCCCATGTCTAGTCCGTTACCTCTTCTTCGACTTGCGGCTGACGATGAACTTGTCCGTCCGCTTGTTGTTGCGTGTCTTGAAGCCGCGCGTCGGCACGCCCCACGGCGTCACCGGGTGGCGTCCGCCGGAGGTTTTGCCTTCACCGCCGCCATGCGGGTGATCGACGGGGTTCATCGTGACACCCCGGTTGTGCGGCTTCTTGCCCAGCCAGCGGGTCCGGCCCGCCTTGCCGTAGCTCGTGTTCTCATGCTCGACGTTGCCTACCTGGCCGACGGTCGCCATGCACTCGACGCGCACGCGCCGGATTTCGCCCGACGGCAGCTTCAGCAGAGCATACTCGGTTTCACGCGAAACCAGCTGTGCCTGAGCACCGGCCGACCTCGCCATCTGCGCACCCTTCCCGGGCTTCAGTTCAATGTTGTGAACCACGGTACCGGCAGGGATGTTCTTCAGCGGCAGTGCGTTCCCGACGAGGATGTCAGCATCGGGACCACTCATCACACTGCGGCCGATCTCGAGGCCGACCGGCGCGATGATGTAACGCTTTTCGCCGTCGGCGTAGTGCAGCAGGGCCAGACGCGCCGAGCGGTTGGGATCGTACTCGATCGCCGCAACCTTAGCCGGCACGCCGAACTTGTCGCGCTTGAAATCGACCAGGCGCAGAGCCTGCTTATGGCCGCCGCCGATAAAACGCGAGGTCACGTGGCCTGAACTGTTGCGGCCGCCCGTCTTGCGCTTGCCAACGACCAGCCCCTTTTCCGGGGTGTGCTTCGTGATCTCCGTGCGCTCGACCGTTGTTGTGAACCGCCGCGTGGGCGTAACAGGTCTGTATGTTTTCACTGGCATGGCTTACAGCTCCGCGTACTCGGGCATCTTCTCGCCCGCTTTCAGCCGCACATAGGCCTTCTTCCAGTCCGAGGCATAGCCTGAGAACCGTCCGCGCCTGCGCAGCTTGCCGAGGTTGTTTACTGTCTGCACATCCTCGACCTTCACCTTGAAAATCTTTTTAACCGCGTTGCGAATGTCGGTCTTGGTAGCGTTCTTAGCCACCTCGAAACAGAGCGTCGCTTCCGCTTCCTTCTTGCCGACCGCCTTTTCGGTCACGATCGGCCGCACGATGACTTCGTAGAGGTTCATTTCGCCAGCGCCTCCGACAGCTTGCGCGCTGCCGCTTCCGTCAGCACGACCTTGCGATGATTCAGCAGGTCGTACACCGTCACATCCCGGGTCGGAACAGCCTTGACGCCTTCGATGTTGCGCGTCCCAAGGGCAAGCCTGCGCTCAAGCTCGAACTCCGGTGCACGTCCATCGGTGCCAGCCGGCGCCGGGATGTCCACGATCAGCACCTTGCGATTCGCTTCGAGCTTCAGCAGCGCCGCAGCGAGGGTTTTGGTCTTGTGATCAGGAACGTCAAACTCGCGGACAACCTTCAACTCACCGTCGCGCAGCTTGGCCGAAAGAGCAGACCGCAACGCACCCAGCTGCATTTTGCGCGGCAGCTTGTAAGCATAGGACCGCGGCTCCGGGCCGTGCGTGGTGCCGCCATGGCGCCAGAGTGGAGAACGGATCGAACCCATACGGGCACGGCCGGTACCTTTCTGCTTCCACAGCTTCTTGCCCGAGCCGGCCACTTCCCAGCGGCGCTTCGTTTTCGCAGAACCGCTGCGGATCGAAGCCCGGTGCCAGCGCACCGCCTCATAGATCAGATTGTCGTTGACCTCAGCTCCGAACACCTCATCGGAGAGTTCGAGCGAGCCCACAACCTGGTTGGAAAGATCGAAAAGATCGACGGTCGGCATGTTAGCGCTTTGCCCTCCGCACCATGACGTACGCACCGTTGGGTCCGGGAACCGCGCCCTTCACCATGATGGTGTTGTCGTCCGGATCGACCGAGACTACTTCGAGGTTGCGAATCGTAACCTGATCGTGGCCCATGTGGCCGGCACCGCGCATGCCCGGAAATACGCGCGAGGGGAAGCTCGAAGCGCCAATCGACCCGGGAGCACGATGGAACATCGAGCCATGGCTTGCTTCACCGCCGCGGAAGTGGTGGCGCTTCACAAAACCCGCGAAGCCGCGGCCCTTGCTGACACCGATCACGTCCACCTTGTCGGCGGGCTTGAAGTCGCCAGCCAGAATGCGGTCGCCCGGCTTAAAGTCGTTGTCGCCCGAACGGAGCCGAAACTCGCTGAGGAACTTCGCTCCATCTGCGCCGGCCTTCTTCAGGTGACCGGCCGCCG
>DASQEG010001017.1:0-2712 GCA_035633775.1 Bryobacteraceae bacterium | reverse complement strand
ACCCATCCGCCGCCTCCAGAGCTGCGCCCACGCGGAAGTTCGAATAAGGAGCGATCGCCCGTTCACGTACTGTGAGGGCTTGCTCAAGCAACCGATTCACGCGCCGCCTCCATTCGAGGGATCACGCCCCTCAGGAGCCTCACGAATTTGTCGCGCACCGCCCTGCCGGTCTCCAGCACCTCCTCGTGATTGATCTTTTGCGGCAGAATACCTGCGGCCATATTCGTCACGCAGGAGATGGCCAGCACCTCGATTCCCATGTGATTGCAGACGATTGTCTCGGCGACAGTAGACATCCCGACCAGGTCGGCACCGATGGTACGGAGGAAACGAATCTCAGCCGGCGTCTCGTAGCTCGGACCCAGCATCGCTGCGTACACGCCCTCTCCGAGCTCAATACCGAGTTCCTGCGCACATTGTCTGGCGATGCCGCGAAGGCGGATCGAGTAGGCATCCGACATGTCAGGAAACCGGGGGCCGAACTCCTCTTCATTTGCCCCGGCCAGCGGGTTAACGCCTTGCAGGTTGATGTGGTCCGACAGCAGGACGAGGGCACCCTGGGCGTAGCCGAGGTTGATGCCACCGGCGGCGTTGGTCAGAATCATCGACTTGACCCCAAGCAGCTTGAGGGCGCGCATCCCATACGTTACCCGAGCAGGAGAGTAGCCTTCGTACAGGTGTACACGGCCGGCGAGAACCGCGACAGGAACTCCGTCCACATAGCCGAACACGAACTTTCCGGCGTGACCTACAGCTGTCGAGCGAGGCCACCCGGGAATCTCGGAGGAGGAGATCTCGATTCGGTCCTGCAGTTCGTCGGCGAAGTCGCCGAGCCCACTTCCCAGGACAACCCCGACGGCCGGCGCTCCCGGCAGCCTGGATTGCAGAAACTTGCGTGTTTGCAGATACATTCCGAACCCTCAGTATCGCCGAAGAACCATATCGGGATACGCTGCATCTAAGGAAGTGAGGGTCGGGCCCGAAGTGGGCCCGCCTGAGGAGACAAACAGACGACATGCAATTCAACGGACTGAAGACGACTTTGCTGCTCGGCGCCATGAGCGGCATGCTGCTCATGCTCGGGCAGCTGTTTGGCGGCTCAAACGGCCTCGTCATCGGCTTCGGTTTGGCCGTTGTGATGAACTTTGTCAGCTACTTCTTCTCGGAGAAGATTGCGCTCTCAATGTATCGAGCGCAGCCGGTGACGCCCGAGGAGAACTCGCATATCTACGCCCGTGTGTACCCGATGACCGAGCAACTTTGCCAGCGGATGGGCATTCCGGTTCCGCGGCTGTGGGTGATCCCGGAGCATTCGCCTAACGCGTTTGCCACCGGCCGCAATCCGGCTCACTCTTCCGTTGCGTTCACAGTAGGTCTGCTGGAGCTGATGGACGATCGCGAAGTGGAAGGCGTGCTCGCCCATGAATTGGCCCATGTGAAGAACCGGGACATCCTAACCAGCTCCATTGCGGCCACCATTGCGGCTGCGATCACGATGTTCGCTCGCCTCGCATGGTTCATCCCGGTCGGGCGCAGTGATGACGACGGCGACAGCAATCCGCTTGCCGGGCTTTTCATGATGATCCTTGCCCCGATCGCGGCGCTGCTGATCCAGATGGCGATCTCGCGGACCCGCGAGTTTGCCGCTGACGCGACCGCTGCCAAGTACACGGGCACACCGGACGGCCTGATGAGCGGACTGCGCAAGCTCGAATCCTACTCGCACCGTATTCCGATGGAGGCCGCGCCTGCCACCGCGCACATGTTCATCATCAAGCCGCTCAGCGGCTCGGCTTTCCTGAAGCTGTTCTCGACGCACCCGCCGACCGAGGAGCGCCTCGCTGCGCTCGCCGCTCTGCGGGGACGCGTCTGACGTGAATCGGGTTCAGGTCAACCGAAGGGCAGCAGAACGCATCGCCTCCGGGCACCCATGGATCTACGCGAGTGATGTCGCGGAGGTCGGGGGTGCCGCCGGAGGCGATGCCGTTTTGGTGCAGGACGACCGCAGCCGAACGCTCGGCACCTTCCACTACAGCTCTTCCTCGCAGATCGCCCTGCGGCAGCTCTCCGCGACGGCGGAGCCAATCGACGCCAGGTTGTTCGAGCGGCGGCTGAGCGAGGCCCTCGCCTAACGCAACCGAGTTGTGCGCGATTCCGATGCCTACCGCCTGGCGTTCAGCGAAGCCGATTCCCTGCCCGGCCTGATAGTGGATCGGTACGGCTCGGCGGTGACCCTTCAGACGCAGACGCAGGGCATGGACCGGGCGAGGCTCACCATCGTTGAGGTGCTGCGAAACCTGCTCAATCCTTCGGTGATCGTGTCGCGCAATGACGCTGCCGTTCGCAGGCGCGAGCAGCTGCCGCAGGAGACCCTGGTGGAAGCTGGTGAATGGACGGGCGCAGTACAGGTCGCAATGAATGGCCTGAGCTGGAGTGTTGATCTGCCGCACGGACAGAAGACCGGCATCTACCTGGATCAGCGTGAGAACTACGCAGCGGTGGCGAGGCACGCTCATGGACAGGCGCTCGACTGCTTCACGTCGACGGGCGGCTTTGCGATTCACATGGCTCGTACGTGCGAAAGCGTAGAAGCAGTGGATAGCTCAGCGCAGGCCCTGGCTACAGCAAGAGAGAATGCCGACCGCAACGGGATCACGAACATTCGCTGGCGCGAAGCTGATGCTTTCGACCTGCTTGCGGCTCATGCCAGGG
>DASQEG010001016.1:0-2404 GCA_035633775.1 Bryobacteraceae bacterium | reverse complement strand
ATTCGGTGTGTCGCGAGTGATGCCCGATGCCCTCAGCGCCAGAGAGTTCGCGATGACTACGTAGCTCGCGTCGAACATGACCGGATGCTCGTGCAGTACGTCGAGCACCTCCTTTGTCGGCATCCGCATCTCAGCGAGCCGCGTGGGAAATGTCCGGGGCACGACAATCCACTCGCCCTTCGGCGTCACAGCCGCCTGCTCGCGCAGCCAGCGCTGTACGTCCGCGTACGACCGCAATTGTGGCAGCGGCTTAGTGTGCTCGCTCAAACCTGCGCCGAGCGCGTGGACGTGGGAGTCGGTTAGACCGGGCAGCACCGTACTGCCCCGAAGGTCGATAACTTCGGTACCCGATGTCTTGTGCCGGAGTACGTCAGCATTCGCGCCCACGGCAAGAATGCGCTCGCCTTTGACGGCGATCGCTTCCGCCACGGTGAAGCGCGCGTCTGCAGTGATAATTCTGCCGTTGTGCAGAATCAGATCCGCGGCTGCGAGCGGCAGCACGGATATCAGGCAAACAAAAAGGAATCGGCGCACGTCAGACAGCCACACCCAGGCTCTTCCAGTCAACGATCCTGCGTTGGGCCATGGCTTCATGCCCCATGATCGCGGTCAGTGCAGCCGTAGCACCAACCACGATATCGGCCGGTACAGGCGCCTTTTCGGTGATTGCCTTGTAGAACGCGGTAACGTGCTCGAACTCCGGCGTCCGATCCTTGGAGACGAACTCGGTCGGGGCGGTCTTGCCGTCGAGAGGGTGGAACAGTCCTGTGCCCATTAGATCAACAGCACCTTTACTGCCGTACACCCAGACATACTGCCCGTTCTGCGGCAGGGTGCGGGGGTGAAACACCATCTGTGTGAAAGACATGTTGACGCCGTTCGGGTACGTGTACGTCAGGCTGCCTGTGTCGAAGATGGTCCTTCCGGGAGGCTGGTTCTTGTACAAGGCAATACTACCGGACCCCGACACAGTGTCCGGGTGCGCACCGATCACCCAGTTGCACAGGTCCAGGTTATGGACCGACATCTCCACGAGATACCCACCGGACTTGGTCACGTCGAAGTACCAGTCTGCTGACGGCCCCTCGTGCGGAAGATCCGTCTGCCCGTGACGCTGAGCCTTGACCCACAGCACGTCACCGATCGCTCCTTCGCGAATGCGCTTCACCGCATCGCGGTAGTTACGCATCGAACGCATCTGCTGGCCTGAGATGAAAACCTTGTTGCTTCCCTGAGCGGCCTTGACGATATCGGCGACCTGCCGTGGCGTGATGCCGATCGGCTTCTCACAATAGACGTGCTTGCCGGCCCGGATTGCGGCGATCGCCATTTCGGCGTGCAGATGAGGTGGCGTTGCAATGAACACTGCCTCGACGTCCTTGCGGTCGATGACTTTGCGCCAGTCAGTTGTCGTGGAGGGATTATCCTTGGCAGCGGCCGTTGCAGCCTTGTCCAGCCGATCCGGTTTCGTGTCGCACAAGGCTACAACCTTCGCCTCGGCTTGCTCCATCACACCTTTCAGCACATAGCTGCCACGGTTCCCCGTGCCGATCATCGCTGTGCCTATGCGCGTCGCCGCCCCCTGCGCGAACGCGCTGTGCGCTGCCAGTGCCGATCCCGAAGCCAGAAAGTATCGCCGGTCCATATTCCCTCCCACCTGCACCGAGCAACAGGCGCTCGTGCAGCACCGACTGGCAGAATAGCACCGCGGCTTACTTATTTCAGTCTCAGCACACGAATCAGCCAATCGATGCGGTCGCGGCGTGCCTGCTCATTCATCGCGTGAACGGCGTCGTAAAAGATAATCTCCTTCGGCTCACGAGCGGCCTCCCAGAACTCCTCGGCGACGTCGTGCGGCACAAAGAAGTCGCGCGTAGCGAACTGCAGCAGAACAGGGGATGGCGCCGCCTTTGCAATGTGCTCGACTGGATCGATAACCTTCAATGACTGCGTAAACCGCGTTCGCTCCGGTTCAGGCATCGGCGGCCCGTAAAGATACCAGTTGCTGAATCGTGAGGTACCGGCCTGCAGTGCCCAGGCCTTCGGGCGGCGGTCGATGCCGGCCAGCGCAGCGCCGAACATGGCGCCGAAGTCATGACCGACGTACGCCACACGCCGCGGATCGATGCCGGGAAGGCTGAGCAGTGCATCAAGCGCTTTTTGAAGGTCCTTCAGCTGGCGTTGAGAGGCCGCAAGATCATCGTCGCGTTTGCGGTTGCGAAACCACTTGGGATCGGACCACATCGTGGCGGGCAGAAGCGACGCAACCCCCAGCTGAGCCAGTTCGACCGCCTCGCCGAGAAACTGAGTTCGGTTGGAAGTGGGGTTTGGAGGTTCGTACCAGTGGACGTACAGGACGGCGGCCCGGGCCCTACCCGCGGGCGGAACAACAAGGTAGCCTTCC
>DASQEG010001015.1:0-3218 GCA_035633775.1 Bryobacteraceae bacterium | reverse complement strand
TCCAAATACTACGGCGGTTCCCTCCGCATAGTTGAAGCCGAGCGCCGGGCTGAGCCATACTTCCATGAAATAGTCGGCAGCAAGGACCGTGTACGGAATGCCTGACGCCGCGAGTTCCTGCTCGACGCGGTACTTCGCCCGTGTAAGGGGGGATTCCCGCACAGGCGATCGCGGGATGCTGACGAAAGTGAAGTGACTCACCGCCGCCTCCTTAGCAGCATTCAGGAGGATGAGCTGACCATCCAGATCGACGCTCTGAATAGAATCTCCAGCTTGTCGGGACAGTGTGGACGACGCCGTGGAAATTACGGCACTTACACCCGTGCAAGCGCGATGTACGCTCTCGGCGTCTTTCAGGTCGCCGTGGGACAGTTCGACGCCGGCGTCCCGCAGCGCCCGGATGCGGTCGGGATTGGCTGTGCTCCGCACGAGAGCTCTGACCGGCCGACCGACTTCACGTAACCGTCTGCAGATATAGCTGCCAAGGATTCCTGTCGCTCCGACAACCAGGTACATGATCCTTTTCCTCCGATGGAATCACCTCGAAGAGCCGAGGCACCTGATCATCATGAGTTCACCACGAGGGGCCGGGCAAGGCCGTTGGGGTAAACGCGGAGTTAACAGCCGGTACTGAACGGGAAAATCAGCCGGGTTAGTTCCCGGAAGCGGGCTTCGGTTCGGAGTGATGCAAGCAGAGGCTCGGTCGGAATCCTCACGGCCCAGAACTCCTGGTCATCGTTTGCGCGCTCGAGACATGAAAGAGCCGCCGAAGCGTCGCCCATTCCTGTGTAGATCAATGCTTCGTCGCACCTGGATACGAAGTGCTGTCCCCGCATGTCCTGAAGCTCGCGGATCACGCCATATGCCTCTTCCAGCCGTCCCATGCGTCCGTAAGTGAACCCGAGCGTAGCCAGCAGTTGCCCGAGGAAGGCACGGCCCGTGAACAGCGGGCGAGACCGCACGCACGTTTCTACAGCGGCCTCGAACCTGCCCAGCGCCGCCTGACATCGGGCCAGAAAGACGTATGTTCTCGAGAACGACGGATGCATGTCGATAGCTGACAAGCAGTAGTCGATTGCCCGGTCGTATTCTCCTGCGTAGTAGAGCGGCACGCCGAGGTCGCATGCAATCGCAGGTGACAACGGCTCCAGCCGGTATGCTTCCTGCATCGCCGCCAGGGCCTCACTCGAGGAAGGTCGCATCACGCATCCAAATACTCCAAAGCCGTGCCAGGCGTACGCGTACGTCGGATCCAGTTCCAGAGCCGTTCGCCAGGCCTGCTCCGCCTCAGCCGGTTTGCGATCGCGCATCAGCAGCGTCGCAGCAATACCGTTGTAAGCGGCCGGGAGTTTGGGGTCCAGTCCTATCGCTCTTTGGCAACAGGTGTGCGCCTGCTCAAAGCACCGAGCAGCCGGCTCGAGGTGATGCGCTGCCACAAGGATGTATGTATCTGCGAGGGCAGCGTATGCCCGTGCAAAGTCCGGATCGCGCTCCAGCGCGGCGCGGTAGTGCTCGATGGCCCGCCGAAAGCCATGCTCGGTGCGCTGGTTCCAGTAGAAGCGGCCTTTCAGGAATAGCTGGTATGCCTGCAAGTCACGAGTGGAACCCGATGACTTTGGCGGCGACGACGCCCGGGAGCGCAAAACGCCGGCAATTGCGGCGGCTATCTCGTCCTGCAATCGAAAGAGATCGGTAGCGGGTCGCTCCCACCGGTCGGACCAGACCAGGAAGCCATCCTCTGTCGCAACGAGCTCGGCAGTAATGCGAAGCACCGAACCGGACTCGCGCACAGCGCCACGGATGAGCAGGTCGGCGTTCAGTTTGCGACCGATGGTCGGTACATCTTCGGTCGATGCGCGGAACGCAGCCGACGATGCTCCTGCTACAACGCGCAGTCCGTGAATGCGGCCGAGCAGATAGCGAATTTCCTCGGGCAGGCCATCGCACAGGTAATCGAGAGCGGTTGTATCACTGAGGTTCGTAAACGCCAGAACGGCGATCGAACGTTCCATGCGAGAACTGCTGTCTCGACGGCTGAATCTGGGCACATAACTGCCGCGCACGTACTCTATGACGACCTCGTCCTGTGCTCCTTCGGCTTCGTACCACGCTGCTATGCGATCACGCAGCTTGCGCGCCTGCACCCGAACGATCGCATCCGTCTTTGGATTGAAGGAAGAACTCTTTCGCCCGAAAACGTCTATAGCGACTGTACTCTCTTTGATTTCCGCGGCCGACCCATTCAGGGCTTTTTCAACGGTATACTCGAGCAGTTGCTGCAAGCTCGGAGCTGTCGCTAAACCCGCGCTGGATTGAATGCGCCTGATCTGGGCACGAATCTCTTCAGGACTAAAAGCCACAGCACTCACAGCCGTTGGAACAGAATAGCATCGCAGAAGCGTGACGAATTCTGTCTCTGGTGACCAGGTACGTCGTAGTCTATAATTCCATACTGACCAGAGGCAGAACAGGTCCGTCATGGAGGATGCGTGGCTCTCATGTGGCTCAACGGAAGGAACGCCCTGATAACCGGCAGTTCGAGAGGCATTGGCCGGGGGATTGCGCTCAAGCTCGCCGAAAACGGCGCTGCGCGAATCTGCATCAACTACCTCTCGCAGCAATCGGAAGCTGAGCAAACGCTCGCCAGGGTCAGGGAACTGGGTTCCGACGGGTTCATCTGCCAGGCGGACGTCACTGATCCGGCAGAGATTCACGGCATGTATGAACGCATCGGGCAGGAGTTCGGCACGCTTGACGTTGTGGTGAGCAACGCCCGCATCGACATCGGAACAGGCTTCTATCAGTCACCGCTTGATATCCCGCTGGACAAGTTTGAGCTCGCGTTTGATTCGCAGGTTCGTGCGTTTCATCTTCTAGTTCGTGAGATGGTGCCGCTGCTTCCGTCCGGTGGCGGTGGCCGCGTTATTGCGATCAGCTATTCGCCGAGTGGCCGCACCGGGAGTTGGCAGCCGTGGTGCGCCATGGGAGCGGCCAAAGCCGCGCTGGACTCCTTATCCCGATACTACGCGGTGGCGTTAGCACCCCGGGGCGTGACTGTAAATGTGGTCAGCCCGGGAGCAACGGAAGACAGCGTACTGAGCCGCCTTCCTCCCGAGGTGTTCAGCATGATCAGAGACTGGCACGAAGGTGGCTGGACGCCAATGCGACGGATGGGCACACCTGGCGACATCGGCGACGCGGTTGCGATGCTCTGCACT
>DASQEG010001014.1:0-7032 GCA_035633775.1 Bryobacteraceae bacterium | reverse complement strand
GAGTGCTTGCCCTGGAGTCGTGGAGGCGGTAGAAGGGCATGCGGCCGCACTAGAAGCCGGTCGAAGTGCATGAGCCATGCGGTAACGATCAGGCCGGCCAGCCCAAGTACCACGGAGGCAATGATCCCGGAAATGCTGCGGCCACTCCGGTGAGCAGCTTCGGTGGACGGAGCTACGGTCCACTGCGCCTAGAGAGCTGATCGCCGCCTGCTCAGCCTTCATGAAAACCCTCAAGTCTGCTAAGTGCTACAGCTTTCTGCGATGAGGCGGCGCCTGAGGGAATCACGCTGATCGATCCATCGGTCTCAAGTACCACAGCTTCCATCTCCTCAACGGCGGCCCGTCCACTCGAGCGGATAGCCGCGAGGACTTCCCCTTCTGTCACCCTCTCGGCGCGCATGGCCTGTTCGAGGTACTGTCCTCTTCTGACGAGAAGGCTCGGCTCGGACCGGGCAGACTTGCGCGCCAATCCAGATCTAATGGAAGCCCACGCAACGACATACTGCATCGCCACCAGAATGCCCAGACCCGCGATCCCGGTGGCCACAGGCACGTCCCTTGACAGCGTGATCGTTGCCAGCATAGAACCGAGCGCAACCGTGACGACGAGGTCGAACGCGTTTAGTTTGGCGAGAGTTCTCTTGCCTGAGACTCGCAGCAGGACCACAAGAGCGATATACGACAGGGCACCTGAGACAATTGCGCGAAAGATGCCGTTCCAGCCATCGAAGAGCACATTCATATGACGCATTGAGGGCAGCGGCTGATCACCTCGTCAGTATGTTCGGCCCAAGTCATGCATCGCCCTTGTTCGGACTACTGTCTATACCGGATAGTCAACATAGCCTGCATGCGCGATATTGGGTTTACGATGCCGCAGAGGCGGCGTTGTGATTCCAGGGTCGTGGTCGCTCCCATCCTCAGCCACCCGGACGGGGAGCGCGCCGCAGCCCGGCGCTGCGGCAACACTGCTCCGCCCGTCCTACCTCCTTTCGGGAGCAGTGTTGCCGACGGTGTTTCTGAACCGCTATCAAGGCGTTTGGCTTGTCGCTGAAATTGGGCGAATACCCCATTGCAGCTCCCGACCTCCGTTCAGTTCGCTGATTCCGCGTAATGCCGAAGCCAGCCACGTCTGAGCCGATAGTTCATTAGATCGGGGCAAGCAGCGGTCAAGAAAGTACCGTGACAGCGTCCCACAATGGGACCGCTCGCCGGATCGTGCCGACGTGCGGATCTGCGAGGGTGCTGGACGGAGCCTGAGACTTCACTACTGCTGTTCGGTCGGACTGGCGTACGCCTCTGCGCGCTCACGCTCATCCATGTAGCTCCAGTAGACTGACCACGCGATAACTGCGAAAGCGATGATCAGTGGAGCTAGCCACAGCCACAAGCGTCTAGACCTGCTCATTTCCTCAGACATTGCCATAACGGAACTGTTCCTTGGTTGATGATGCAATGCTGCCGTGATCGCTGCCATCCTGCCGAGCCGTGAGCGCACGAGCGGTTCGTGCATGACTGTGGGTTCCTGGTCGGCGCAGACGCCCGGCATTTATGTGGACCTGATTCGTTCCTCCTCCACGCACGGGAAGGAATCAGGCGGCGCTGCGATGTCGTGTAAAGGGCAGGGAAGGTGACCGGATCCCGAGACGTTGCCGTCTAGGAACGCCGACGAACGGATAACTCGCAGTCAAGAGGACTTGTCCGGCACCGGAACACGCATGGAAATTGTTTGTCTCCACACTGCTGGTCCACTCGTCCCCTCCCTCGGAATTAGCCAAAGTTGCCTGGTTCAGCTTGCCCTGTTTCAGGCGGAGTGGAGAACCTGCTGGAATTTCACAGCTGGATGAGCTGCGAGGGTTTGTGATTCACAATCCAGCCTGTGGGGTTGTCGCGGAACTCGGCTCGTTACACGGCGGGTTAGCCGGAACCAATATGAGCCGATGCTGTGCGCACCGGCTCACCCACTTCAGCCAGGTTCGGTGTTGAGTCTCGCCTGAACTGAAGGCGCAGATTGTGGGTTACCAGCCGAGCCGCAGTCCAAAGCGGAACACCCGCTCGTCGATTCCCTCACGCCCCGTTCCGCGTACGCTCGTAATCTCCATAAATCGAGTGTTTGCCACATCCGCGATCGGCGCGCTGAAGTGGGGAGTATTCGTAGCGTTGAACGCTTCCGCACGGAATTGCACGTTGAACCGCTCCGTCACGTTAAACCTGCGGAACAGACCCAGGTCCAAATTGACAACTCCGGGGCTCTGCAGAATGTTCCAACCGGCAGTTCCAAATCGTGCCTCGCGTACCTGAGCGAAGGCGGTAGGATCATGCCATTTTTGACCAGGCCCTGCTCCGCCGATCTTCTTTACTTCAGATTTCACTAGATCGGCACGCTGCGCGTTTCCTGGGGCATTCAGATCCGTACCCGGGGCTGTCACGCTGTACGGTGGGCCGCTGTACGCGCTGAGCAGGCCGTTGACCTGCCAGCCGCCGAGCAGCCAGTTTGCCGGGCCGCTTGTGAACCGGCCCTTTCCCCTCCCGAACGGAAGCTCGTAAAACCCGCTGAACTGGAAATTGTGAGGTTGATTGAGATCCGTGACAGCGCGATTCAGGTGAAAATACTCAGGCAGGTGAATGCGGGGAGAGCCGTCGGAGTTCACGTTGCCGGCAATACCCATGTTCTTGGAGAACGTATAGGCGAACATCGCCTGGAATCCACTGGAGAAACGGCGCTCGAGCTTCGTCTGCAATGAATCGTAAGTATAGGTGCCAAGGCCCGTCACCTGAATCGTGTTGGCGAACCGGCCGAAAGTGCGCGCGAGCGGCCGGGAAGCGTTGCCCCCTCCCACCATCCCGGCATTCCGGTTTAGATTGCCCAACTGGTTTACGGCCCGCGTTGCAACGTAGGCCGCCTCCGCAACCCAGCTCCCCATGAACCGCTTTTGGATCGCCAGGTTCCAGCTTTGGATATAGCCGCGCTTCCACTGGTTCGGAATGACGGTGTTTGCCTCGATGAAGGGACCGATTGGGATGACCCCGTTTCCAAGATCCGGTGTAGCAATCGTGGGGATGCCCTCGTCCAAAAGACCCGCCGGTGTAAACGTATTCGGTGCCGTCTGATTAAACGGGATCAGAAGCGGGTGGTTTGTGCGGAACGGGCGCGCGAGGTTGAACGGATCGTTCGTGAGCCCGTAGCCTGCGCGGACCACCATGTCCGATCCAAAGCGGTAGGCGAGTCCAAGACGAGGAGCGAATCTCTTTTTGCTCTCTTCAACTCCGCAATTCTTTGGCACCACCCCAACACCGCATACCAGCATCATGTTCGTGGCGAAGTCATACTGCTCCAGGCCGCGATCCGCGCGAGTTGGAAAAGGAAAGTACTCCCACCGGACGCCGAATGACAGCGTGAACTGACTGTTGACCTGCCACTGGTCGCGAATGAACGCGCTATACAAGTTGGTGCGCGTCGTAAATTGATCGGGGACCATCAGCAGCCTGCCGAGGTTATTAGGCAGGCCCAGCATGAACGACGCGAACGAGTTGTACTCGGACGTGTTCGGGGCAGTCTGTCCTGGCCTTGCCCGGAACGATGTCTGACCGGCGGCAAACCCAAAGCCGCCGGAAGCTCCCCAGGGTGCCCCTACAAATTCAGGCTGCGTCTGATTCAACTCCTGCCGGTACAAATCGGTGCCAAACCGGATTTGGTGTGAGCCCTTGTTCCAGTTTGCGTTGGCCACGTACTGGGTCTGGGGATCACGGTTGATGTACGGCATGAAGTTGTTCGGCTGCCCAAAGTTCGTAAATCCTGATACCTCAAATTGCGGGAAGCCGCCTTCGAAGAATCTGCTGCCATTCGTTCCGGGGAGGCCGAGCACATCCCTCCCAATATTTTCCTCGAGACTTGGCTGTCTGGAGTCACCTTGCATTCGTGTATACCCGAAATATGCGTCCACGATCAGAGTGGGGCCGACGACATAAGTACCCGCGATCGTAGTCGAATATGAGTTGCCTTTCGCGGCACCCACCTGGCCGCCCGCAACAGGCGGTCCAACCAGTGCCTCACCGAAGTAGCCGGGGTTCGTCACACGATAATCGAGGAAGCTGAAGCGGCCGTACATGCTGAACTTGTCGGTCGCGTTCCAGTTAACCTTCGTGTCCAGAGTGTCCCTGTCAAACGCATACCCGCCGCCTACAAAAAGGTTGTTCGCGGTGCCCGGGAACATTGGATCAGGAAAGAGGCGTGCGATTCGCAATGCGGCGGGACTCAGGCGCGAAGTGGGAATGATATTGTTCGGGAATGGCTGCCGGTCGAAGCCCTCGGAAGTACCCGTAGCAGGATCGAAAATCGGGCGATCGGACGGTGCGCCCGAAAAGTCGCCGTTCCTCATCGCGATCGTGGGGACAGAGGCACGAGCGGAGGCAAACTGGCGGTCCCGGCTGCCTTCGTAGCTCGCGAAATAGAAGAGTTTGTTTCGCACGATGGGACCGCCCAAGGTTCCGCCGAACTGGTTGTACACCAGTTTGGGCATTTGCTGTCCTGCCGGAAGGAAGAAGGGCTTCGCCTTCGTCGCATTCGAATTGTGGTACTCGAACGCTGAACCGTGCAAATCGTTGCTGCCCGTCTTAATCTGAACGTTGATAGCCGCTCCCCCGGCTAAACCCTGCTCCGCATCGAATGAGTTAGTCACGACGTTTACGGCCTCGATCGACTCCAAAGCAGGCACGTAGGCCACGACATGAGGAAGCCACACATTCGTACTCGATGCGCCATCGATGCGCGTGTTGTTTGAACTTGAGCTCGTGCCATTCACGTTGAACTGCAGCGCGCGGCTGGGATTCGCCGGCACAGAGTGCGCATTGCGCGGTGGCGAGAATCCCGGAATCGTCACAAACAGATTCTGGTAGTTACGACCAGCCGGTACTGGGACGTTCTGTAGCTCCCGACTGGTGACCTCGGCACGAACTTCGGCTCGATCCGTCTGCAGCAGGGCCGCCGTGGCACCAACGGTCACAGATTCGGTAATTGCACCTACTTGCAGGGACAGATCCGATCGAGACACCGTGTTGATTGAGACGTTGATACCTTCTTCGCGTTGAACCCGGAATCCCTCTTTGGTAACCGACAGGTCGTAAGTGCCGGCCGTGAGAGTGGGGAATGAGTATGCCCCGTTCGCATCGGTTGTGGCGGAACGCGACTGGCCGGTCGACGTATTCCTGATCGTCACCTGAGCGTCCGGAACAGAGGCGCCGCTTGCGTCCCGAACGTTCCCCACCAGAGATCCGTACAGGATCTGTCCGATCAAAGGAACCGTCGGTAGTACTCCCAGGATTAGAAGTGCTACCCACCCACAAACCTGTGACCCATTCAGCATAACCAAGCTCCTTAAGTCACTGCACGTTGACTACGGGCCAACCGCAGCTCTGTACTTCCTCATAGAGGTGAATCAGTCTACTACAAAAGAATCTGATTAGTGGCTAAGTTCGTAACCATGACTTCGGCCCTGACATGGACGCGCCGCAGGAATCAGTTACGGTACCTGTGATCTCGCCATAAGTCTGGCCGAACACCGAAGTTCCGCAGACGGCGACAAGAAAGAAGAGAACACCCGTTTTCATTGGTCACCCCATAATCCAAACCGAAGCCCAGACATGATGCGGCAGGGCCGAAGCTCGGATCACCTTACTTGTCCTCCACCCGGTCGCGAACCGCAATATCACCCAATAGCGCGGCGGACGGTTGTGTGCGTGGAAGAAGTTCCAGCGATACTATCTCAGACTCTGCAGTTCTGCAACCGTACGGAAATCACGCTGGTTCTACACAGGAGCAGCTCGCGGGGATATTGTCGACTTTTTGAGTGGATCAAACGATCTCTACGCGGGGTGAAGTCAGTCGGCCTCGTAGGGTCAAAACGAGCGAAGCTGGTTCAGGATGAGACCTGAGACGATGCAGGCTGGATGAAAACCGGCTAATCTCACTTCTCGTTGCGAAGAAAACGCCGTAGCCACTCCATCGCGAGGTGGATGGACTCGGGGGTGGGCGAGTGACCGCTTCGGTGATTCACGTACCCGATGTGCTTTGGAACTTCGAAGAGCGAGTACACCGTCCGCGCTGAGTTGATGTAATACCAGCTCTTGTCGTTGTCGGCTGAGTCGCCGCCGATCAGAAGGAACGGCCGTGGTGCAATCATCGCGAGCAGCTCGTGGTGATCGGTCCCTTTCGGCAGTTTTCGGGTCTCCTCGCCCAAATACCAGAAGTCCTCGTAGTTGGAGAAGCTGAGGCCGATACCAGGCTCTGAGCTGACGGCCGCACGGATCCGGTCATCCATTGCAGTAGCGTACAGAGTCATCTTTCCACCTAACGAGTGGCCAATCATGCCCACACGTTTCATATCGAATTCAGGCCGTGTCGCCATGTAGTCGAGGAGCCGTTTGGAATCCCAGATCCACTTCCCCATACCGGTCACTTGGGGATGACGCAGCTTGAGGTTCGCCACCACCTCCGATGAGTTCTCGCCGTAGCTCTCGCCGAACCAACGAATCGCAACCGCCGCCATACCGTGCTGGACTGCAAGATGTCCATAAGCCCGGGTGCCGATCGGTGTCGAAAGGCGCCCGCCCAGGTTGACGCCTGCTGCCGTATCGACGTCATAGAACGGCACGATGACCACAGGAACTGGCTGCGAGCGGTCCCGACGAGCAGGCAGCATCACGTAGATCTTCTCCCAGTAGTCGGGCTCGACCTGCAGGTACATGAGCTCACCCGTATACGTAGGTTCCTGGTCAGTGGTGATGAGTCTCACTGCAGGCTGCGGTTGCGGACCAGACATCGTGCCGACGATCTGCATCCACTTTGCCCTCAGTTCGGTTCGCCGCTCGGTCCAACGTTCACGTGTGGACAATCCGGCGGCAAGGCTCGACAGGTCTCCCGTATTGCCGGAGAAGCCTTCCGGTATCTTGTTGTAAGGCTCAAACCACTGATCGCCCGGGCCAGTGTGCGACTCCTCTGCCACGCTTCGGCAAACACGAAAGCCGGTATACGGA
>DASQEG010001013.1:0-4818 GCA_035633775.1 Bryobacteraceae bacterium | reverse complement strand
GCTGAAGGTGCGTAGCTCGCCCCCATGCCGGAGACCGTGCGTCCCATGCTGGCGCAGCCGGCAACCCGCCCGCCCGGCGGTAAAAGTTGGCTTTACGAAGTGAAATGGGACGGCGTGCGCGCGCTGTGCCATATCGAGGCTGGGGCACTGCGCATGTACTCACGGAACGGCAACTCTTATGACCGGCAGTTCCCGGAACTCGCAGTCGTGCCCCACCGCGTGCGATGCCAGAACGCCATCCTCGACGGTGAAATCGTTGTCGTCGATGATAAAGGGCGCTCCAGCTTCGAGCTCATCCAGCCGCGTATTCATCAGACCGATGCCAACTCCATCGCTCACCTTGCTCGCCGCACCCCGGTAAAGTTGTTCCTGTTCGACCTGCTCTACTACGACGGATACGATCTGCGGGGTGTGCCGATTGAGCGCAGGAAGGAGATTCTGGAGGGCATCGTCGATGCTGACGAACGCATCATGGTCTCGCAGGCGTTCGATGTGCCCGGCGAACAGATGTTGGATGCTGCCGCGAGGATGAACCTTGAAGGCATTATGGCGAAACGCCGCGGCAGCCTCTATGAGGACCGGCGCAGTGACTGCTGGCTGAAGATCAAGATTCACAACCAGCAGGAGTTTGTCATCTGCGGCTTCACGCATGGCGAGCGGGACACGTTCAGTTCCCTTGTGCTGGGTGTCTGTGACAGCGGTGAGTTCGTTTGGGCGGGCAACGTAGGGACGGGTTTCGATGACAAGACGCTGCGCGATCTGCACTCTCGATTGCAGCAGCTTGTAACCTCGAAGAGCCCTTTCCGGAGCAAGCCTGCGATGCTCCGCTCGGCCACATGGGTGGAGCCTGTCCTTGTCTGCGAATGCAAGTTCACTGAGTGGACCCGCGAAGGCCGATTGCGGGCTCCTGTCTACCTTGGGCTCCGAACGGATAAGGAGCCTTCGGAGTGCCTGCGCGATCGCGTGGACGCTGGTGAACCGGTCGAAAAGCCCGCATCGCCTTCGAAGCGCGCCGTCAGGAAGAAGGCCCCTCCTGCAGAGACTCACGGTCCCCTGTTCGCGGCAACTGCAAAGGAGGTTTCGCTCGAGATCGACGGCCGCAACCTTCGGTTTACGAACCTTGGCAAGATCTGGTTCCCAAAGGACCGCGTCACCAAGCGGGATGTACTGAACTACTACGACGCGGTTTCCGAGCTGATCCTGCCGCATCTGCGGGATCGGCCGTTATCGCTCAAGCGGTACCACAACGGCATCCATGAGGACTTCTTCTTCCAGAAGAATATCCCGGAGACTTATCCGGACTGGTTGCGCACCGTGCCCATTCCGTCGGAACACAGAGGAGAGGACATCAACTTCGTGGTTGCCGATAATCGGGCCACGCTGCTGTATCTCACGAACCTTGGGTGTATCGATCAGAATCCCTGGATGAGCCGCATTAGCTCACTCGACAACCCGGACTTCGTCCTGATCGATCTCGATCCTGTGGATTGTGCATTCGCGAAGATTGTGGAAGCAGCGCTGCTGGTGCGGGATGTGCTCGAGGAGTTGGGGCTTCAAGGGTATCCAAAGACCACCGGCGGCGACGGCATGCACGTCATTGTGCCGCTTGAGCCGGTGTACTCGTACGACCAGGCCCGGTCATTCGCAGAGATCGTGTCGCAACTGGTGCTGGCGCGCAAACCCGACCTCTTCACTACCCCGAGATCCGTGGAAAAACGCAAGAAGAACCGCGTGTACTTCGACTACATGCAGCTCTCGTTCAGCAAGACAATCTCTGCTCCGTACGTGGTACGGGCCTACGACGGCGCTCCCGTGGCTACCCCGCTGGAATGGAGCGAGGTGAAAGCAGGACTCACGCCCGGGCAGTTCAATATCGGCAACGCTGTGGCACGCTTCCGTGAACGCGGAGATCTGTTCGCAGGGGTGCTCAATAAACTGCAGAGGATCGAGCCGGCGTTACAGCGCGTTGCGAAGCTCGTAGAACGCTGAACCTGATATACTGATTTCTGACCCGCACCGGGGCGCTATCGTCTAAGGGTTAGGACGGAGCCCTCTCAAGGCTCAAATAGGGGTTCGAATCCCCTTAGCGCTACCAATCACTCCGAGTCGACCCCTCCCCCGACAGCTTTGGTCACAGCCTTCTGAAACAGGCCTTCCGCCTCGCGATGCCTGCGATCGAGTGGCGTAGCCCATGCGCTGAGCGTCACGATCACCAGCCTTTCTGCCGGGTTGAAATGAATGCTCTGCCCGAAGATCCCGCGTGCGCTGTAGGTGGCCGGGCCATCGACGCCCACCCACCACTGGAACCCGTATCCGCGAAAACCAACCCCACCAGGTCCGTCGAGTCGGGACGCTGTGGTCGCACTGGTCGCCTGTTCCATCCACTTCTGAGGCAGCACCTGCCGACTGCCAATCCTGCCGCCATTCATGATGAACAGACCAAACCGCGCATAGTCCCGGAGCGCAATGCTGAGGCAGCAACCCCCGAGTTCGTTCGAGCCCCGGAGCATCCAGTACGCGTCCTGTTCCATTCCCAGCGGTGCCCAGATCTTCTCTGACAGATAAGCGGAGAGAGTCTTGCCCGTCGCGGCCATCACCACTTCGCCGACCAGGTCGGTCTCTGCCGTCTTGTAGACCCACTTCGAGCCGGGTTCAGCCTCGCGCGGCAGCTTCGCCAGGTACGTCACAAGTGGGCTGCCCAGGCTGGTGTCGGTTGCCTTGTGGCAGCGGTTCACGTCTGAGTCAGGATCGTCGTAGTCCTCGTTCCACCGGACACCCGAGGTCATGTTCAGGATGTGCCGGAGGGTCACGCCGTCATAGGCGCTTCCTTTCAGCGTGGGCAGATAACGCACCACAGCGTCGTCGACGCTTCGTATGTGACCTTCGGCGATGGCTGCACCGACCAGGGTCGCGCTGATCGACTTCGCAACCGAGAACGACGTCCAGCGGCTGCGCTCGTCGAAGCCAAGGCCATACCGCTCGAGGACGATCTTCCCGTCCTTCAGGATCACGAGCCCTGCGACGTGATTCTGCTCCATGAACCCGGCAGTCTCGCTCAGGTTCAACTCGGTTCCATACGGCAGCGGCGCCGTAGCCGGTCCACGCGCCACTCGCCGGACCCGAGCAATCTTCTCCATCGATCTGAAACCAACGGGCCGTTCCTGAGGGCTCCATTGCAGCAACCTTTCCGGCTGAGGCAGTGCCGTCCGAGGTCGAGCGGTGGTCTGCGGCAGACCGGCAGGGGCAAGACACAACGCAATGACCAGGGAGGCGGATCTCGACTGAAGCTGCACGTCAACTACTCAATATCAGCGACGTAGACCTGAGGATGGCCGGTACGGTCACTTGCAAAGGCAATCTGCTTTTCGTCACGCGACCAGGACGGGTGAGGGTGCGTCCACTGCGGGCCGTAAACCGTATCGACACCGGCTTCCATCCAGCTCAGATTCTTCTGCGCTTCACTGCGTGCGGCTGCAAAGTCTTCCGCAAGTGCGTACCGCGAGAGCCTCCACTGTGACCCGCCATTGCTCGCACGTGATTCGCACACATCCTGAATCGCTCCGGTCGCGACGTCAACTATCTGGATGCCGCGATCGGGGTGATTCGTGTCAAAGAGCACCCGGGTTCCGGCCCGGTTCGGGGCGATGTGCCAGCAATTGTGCTCCACGATGACGCTGACGTCACGAGTCGCCCAGTCCATGCGGCACAGCCTGAATGGCCACACCGTATAGACGAGGTCGCCGGTGTTGCCTAGAAACGTCTCGTGCACGACGAACTCGTCGTTTCCATGCTGCAGCAGGCACTCAAGGCCGGAGCCATCTCGTTTCACGCGGTGCATGCGCGGCGACGGGTCGCCGGCAAACTCGATCCAATCCGGCTCAAGCGGGTGAAACTGCGGATGGATCACGGTGCGCGGAAACGGAATGAGGTGGGCGCCGCCTCCGTCTGCGCGGGCGACAACGAGCCCCTGACCGACGCGGCTTTTGAACGCGGCCGTGAGCCACTCGCCATCGGCACTCAGTGAAGGCTCACCGAACTGAGCACGATCGATGTTGACGATGCAGCGTTCCTCGCCCGTCGTACGCTTCAGCGCCCACATGGAGCCGGTGCGCGTGAAGATCAACTCGTTCCGACGCTCGTCGTAAAATGCCGAAAACGGATGAATCGGGTCACCGAAGGTGAGCTGGCGGACCGCCAAGTCAGCCAGCGACGCCTCGAAAAGCTGCGGCTGACCTGTGCGGTACGACGTAAAGAACAGCTTGTTGTCAGGCAGAAACGAGCTCTGCAGGAAGTAGCTCGGATGGTTGATTGTTGGGTCTGAGGTGACTTGCACCACGCTCATGCCGACGCCCTGGCAGCCCGCCCTTCGAAGAGATCCCGGCCTGCCGTCAGGGCTGCCATTTTGCGATCAGCTACCGAACGCTTCAGCATCCAGAAGCCGCAATCCGGATGGACCCAGCCCAGGCGTCCGGCGCCGACAGTGTTTTCAATCTGATCGATGCGTGCAGCGATCTGGTCAGGCGTTTCGACGTGGTTCACTTTGACGTCGATGACGCCCAGTCCCAGACTGATGCGCTTGTCCACATTCTTCAGGGCATCGAGGTCGTCCACCGGGCGATGCGCCAGCTCCAGCACGAGGTGGTCTGTATGAAGGCTATTCAGGAAGTCGAGCAGCTTCGCCCATTCTCCCTTCTGAATCGACTGGCCCCCGTAGTTGCCGAAGCAAAGGTGGACCGCTTTCTCGCCCTCATAGGCATCCAGGACACGATTGATGGCCTCGGCAGCAAGAGGACCGTCTGAGGGATTGCCTGGGATATT
>DASQEG010001012.1:0-5295 GCA_035633775.1 Bryobacteraceae bacterium | reverse complement strand
CATCCCCCGCGCGGTGGAGCACTTCGGACTGTCTGCCGGACCGAAGCCAGACGCGCCCATCCGCCGGAAATAGCCGGATCACTCGCCGCGCAGCGCAGCCATTGGATCGACTCTCGATGCACGCAGTGCCGGCACCCAGGCCGCCGCTGTGGCCACCCCAAGAATCACCAGCACGGTGCTGGCATAGGTTGTTAAATCGGTTGCTTTCATGTTGTAGAGCAGCGATGATGCCAGTCTGCCCAGCACCAGTGCCGCTCCCGAACCCACCAGAACTCCCGCCACGACAAGCGCAAGGATACGGCGGAGAATCTGCGCACGCACATGTCCGGCCGTTGCACCAAGCGCCATGCGGATCCCGATCTCGGGCGTCTTTTGCGTCACCGTATAGGAGACCACTCCGTAAATGCCCAGAGACGCCAGAATCAGCGCTGCTGCAGCAAACCCGGAGAGCAGGAAGACAAGAAAGCGGCGGGGCGAGACTGCTCGCTCGACAAGATTCCCCAACGTTTGGAACTCTGCAGTCGGCAGACGCGGGTCAAGCGACTTGAGCGCCGCGCGAATGGAGGAGGCAACGGCCGACGGCTCCGAGCGCGTCCGAATCACCAGTTCCAGCGACTCAGCACCCGTCTGGGTAACCGGGAGATAACCTTCGAGCCCGCCCTCCTCTTCCACCGCCTGGTGACGCACGTTCGCGACCACACCAATAACCCGCCGCTCGCCGCCAAAGCGCACCATCTTGCCGACTGGATTGTCACCGGGCCAGAGGCGCCTCGCAGCCTTTTCATTGATCACGATCACCGGCTGGCTGGTGCTCGTGTCCCGCTCGCGGAGGTTGCGGCCTGCAAGCAGGGCAATTCGCATGGTTGGGATGTAACGCCAGTCGATGAAGCGGGGGTGAGCAAGGGGCTGCTGGCCGCGTTCATAGACGGCTCCGACGGCGCCCATGCCCCAGGATCGATCGCGGCTGAGCGGCAGCGCGTCGGTGAGTCCGACAGACTCCACGCCCGGTACCGCAGCGACCGCACTGACGAGGCGGTCGAAGTACGCGACCTGCTGAGTCGTACTGGTGAACCTGCTGCCCGTTTCTACACGCCAGACCGCGGTCTGTTCGGGCTGGAAGCCAAGGTCGACATCGAGGACCTGCAGAAGGCTCCGCATAAGCAGACCGGCGCCGATGACAAGGAGGCATGCCAGCGCGACTTCCGAGACGACAAGCGAGCCGCGCAGCCACGCTGACCGGCGGCCTTCGCTCGCACTCCGTCCTGACTCCTTCAGCGTGGACGCCTGATCGGTACTCGAGGCCTGGAGGGCAGGCGCAAGTCCGAACAAAAGTCCTGTCAGGATGGCTGCGGCTATCGTGAAGAGCAACGCAGTGCTGTCGACCCGGACGGTTCTGAGCAGAGGGATCGTGATGCCCTGCAGCGTGGAGACATATCGAATCGCCAGCCAGGCGAATCCAAGGCCGACCACGGCGCCGGCGAGCGACAGCATCGTGCTCTCGGTCAACATCTGCCGCACGAGTCGCCACCGGCTTGCCCCAAGTGCCGATCGGATTGCCACCTCACGCTTCCTCGAAGCGGCGCGAGCCAGCAGCAAATTCGAAAGGTTGGTGCAGGCGATGAGGAGTACGAGCCCGACAGCAAACATCAACAACGCGAGGCCGCGGCGGAAGCGGGCTGTGAGGTGCTGTTGCAGCGGCGTCATCCGGGCGGAGAAGATCCAGCGTTCGGGATGTGCGGCACGCAGATTTTGATTGATGACGTCGAACTCTGCCTGTGCACTCTGAATTGAGACGCCTGGCTTCAGGCGGCCGATGACCGCAAGCGTGTTGCCCCAGCGATCTGTCTCCGGAGTGAGCGGAAACGGCACGACCATATCGACGCGTGAGCCAGGCGTAAAAACCGCACTGAAGTCGAACGACGCTGGCAGCACGCCCGCGACCGTGAAGCTGCTGTCGTTCAGCGTAATGGACCGGCCCACAATCGCCGGATCGCCTCCAAAACGCCGCTGCCACAGCCCGTTTGTCAGGATCACTGCTTTCGGACCATTCCACTTTGCTTCGTCGCCGCTGAAGTTGCGGCCGATTTCGGGGCTGACGCCCAGAAAGGAAAGAAAGTTCTGAGAAACTCCTACTCCCACCAACCGTTCCGGCTCACCATGACCGACTAAGTTGTAAGTCCCGTAGTCAAAGAAGGCGAAGTACGCAGCCATGTCTTCGAAAGACCGGTTCAAACGTTTCCAGTCCTGGTAATTTGCGACGCGACTCGTAACCGAAGAAAGGTCGTCACCAACTGTCCGGTTGGCAATCCAGACAAGGCGGTCTGAGGCATGGAAAGGAAGCGGCCGAAAGAGCACACCATTGGCCATGCTGAATATGGCCGTGTTGGCGCCAATTCCGACGCCAATGATCAGGATCGCGCCCAGGAAGAACGACGTATCCCGGCGAAGCGATCGAAAGAAATAGAGGAGGTCCTGCTTCAGGCCGTCCAGGGTCATAAAACCTGTTACGGACCAGCCAGGCACGAGTTACAGCAAATTACGCGATTATATCGCTGATCGCCAGCCCTGCAACGTCGGTCAGCCGGAACATACGGCCGTTGTGCAGATACGTAAGCCGCTTGTGGTCCATGCCCAGCAGGTGCAGAACTGTTGCATGCAGGTCATGAACCGAAACGGGCCGGTCAGCAGCCTTGTAGCCGATCTCATCGGTCGATCCATAGCTGACGCCGCCCTTCACGCCCCCGCCGGCCATCCAGACAAGGAATCCGTACGGGTTGTGATCTCGACCAGTGCCTGACTCCGAGACGGGCATGCGTCCGAACTCACCACCCCAGATAACCACCGTCGAATCAAGAAGTCCCCGCTGCTTAAGATCCGTGAGCAGGGCCCCGACGCCCTGATCCGTTTCGGCGGCCCGCTCGCGGTGATTCTTCTCAAGGTTACCGTGGGCATCCCACTCGTTATCGCAGTAGACCTGCACAAACCGGACGCCGCGCTCGACGAGCCTCCGAGCCATAAGGCATTTCTGCCCGAACGCGCGTGTAGTCTCATTTTCGAGACCGTACATCTCACGCGTAGCTTGAGGCTCCTTGTTGATATCGACCGCTTCGAGTGCCTCGGTCTGCATTCGGTACGCAAGTTCAAAACTTTGAATTCGCGCCAGCAGATCGGGCTCGCCGGGATGCTCCTCAAGGTGTTTTCGGTTCAGACGAGAGCTCAGGTCGATCAGCTTGCGCTGATCGCCGTCAGCCAAATCGGCGGGAGGTTCAAGGTTCAGGATAGGCGCGCCGCCAGGACGAAAATTCGTCCCCTGATACGCACCGGGGAGGAAGCCTGCACCCCAGTTCTGCGGACCGCCTTTACTTCCCCAGCTGTTCGGAAAGACGACGTAGCCTGGAAGGCTTTGATTCTCGCTGCCGAGGCCGTACGTCACCCAGGACCCAACGCTCGGAAACCCTGCGCGGATCATGCCGGTGTTCATCTGGTACATGGCCGGACCATGCGCGGGCGACTCCGCCCAGCAGGATTTCACCAACGCCAAATCGTCGACGTGCTTTGCCGTGTGCGGCAGAATATCCGATACCCACGTGCCACTCTGCCCGTACTGCTTGAAGCTGAAGGGCGACCGCATCAGAGGTCCGGGATTGCCGAAGAATGTTGCGATGGACTGGCCTGGCTTTTGACCGTGGTGCTTCTCGAGTTCAGGCTTGGGGTCGAAGGTGTCGAACCCGCTCGGGCCACCCTCCATGTAGAGCCAGATCACCGACTTTGCCTTCCCTGTAAAGTGCGGTCGCCGGGGGGCAAGTGGATTCACCGCTTCAGCAGGGCCGGCCGCAAGCAGTCCCCGGTCCTTGAGGAGGCCAGCGAGTGCGAGTGTGCCGAACCCGGAGCCCGCCCGGCGGAGCCACTCACGCCGGTTCACCCCACCGCGATGCACGTTACCGCAGGGAAACATGGAGCACGCGCCTCCTAGTCGACATACAGAAACTCGTTAAGGGTGAGCAGGACATGACAGAAGTCTGGCAGGCGCCCGCCTTGCTGAAGAAACTGTACGGAGTCGCCCTCTTCCGATTGCGACGGAGCTCTGCCGACCGCCAGCCGGTATGCCCGGTTGACCTGAGCATGGGCATCGGCCGGCTCCTCCGAACGGATGCGTTCTGCGAATCTCCGGCTTTGCTCGCGGACGAAGGGGTCATTGAGCAAGGTAAGCGCCTGGGTGGGCACGGTGGTCGGAACGCGGCGGCCGCAGCTGCTGATCCAGTCGGGCGCATCGAAGGTCTCCAGCCACGGTATGCGGATCGAGCGTTTGTTAAAGACGTAGATGGTTCTTCGCCAGACTTCAGGCCCCTCTTTCAGGTCCTTCGGCCATTTGCTGGCAGAACGCGTGGCCGTCGCTGACTCAGGAATGGGCGGCCGAACTGCAGGCCCGAACATCTTCGCGTTCAGAGATCCGCTGACCGAAAGAATGGAGTCCCGCAGCACTTCGCCCTGCAATTTCACGGGGCGACGTCGCGAGAGCAACCGGTTCTCCGGGTCTGCGGCGAGCTTTTGCGGATTACTGCCCGCACCCTGACGGTACGCCGAGCTCATTATGATTAGCTTGTGGATCGGCTTCAGGCGCCATCCGCTTCGGATGAGCTCCGACGCCAGCCAGTCGAGCAGTTCGGGGTGCGACGGCGCGTCGCCCTGGAGTCCAAAGTCGTTCGGAGTACGGACAAGGCCTTCGCCGAAATGGTGCTGCCACATCCGGTTCACGACCACTCGAGCCAGAAGATTGCCTGCACCGCTTTCCGGATCGGTCAGCCATTCGGCGAGGGCTCTCCGGCGCGATGCCCCGGACACATGCGGCTCCTTGCCCCTTGAGAGCACCGAGAGGAAACCAAATGGGACCTGATCCTTTTTTGCGCGCACGGAACCGCGGTCCAAAATATGCGCATTGCGGGGAGGCAGTCCGCTGTCCACAACGATCACTGCCTTTTCCAGCTCAGGGCCTCCACCGGCAGTTTCACGCTCGAGGCGCTCCAGCGTGGCCCTGTCCTGCAAAGTCAGCCATGCGCGGAACTCGGCATCCGTGAACCGCAGCTGTGGATCGTACTGCTTGTAAAAGTGGCGCTGCCCGGAGTTGTTCTTGTTCAGCGGCTCGCGAAGCAGAATTCGAGTCTCTTCGGGGAGCTTGAGCGCGTCCATCTTCTCTTCGCGCAGGGCGAGGCGCTTGCGCTGCAGAAAGCGTTCCAGTTCTCGGTGCGGCCGGGAGAGGTATGTCTCGCGGCGCTCGAAGTTACGAAACACCGAGAC
>DASQEG010001011.1:0-4186 GCA_035633775.1 Bryobacteraceae bacterium | reverse complement strand
GTCAGAGGAACAACCGGACTGTACAGACAGAAATGGCCGGCTTCCCTGTTGAGGAAGCCGGCCAAACGTAGCGCTGTCGCTTAGCGCGATTAGAACTGCAGTCGTGCGCCAACGCGGAACTGACGGTCGGAGACCGGGCGTCCATTCTGCGTGACGACGCTGGTGACCGATCCGAACAACGGATCGTTCACGTTCGCAACCGGGTTCATGAACCAGGGTGTGTTCGTCAGATTGAAGGCTTCGCCCATGATCTCGAATCGAACTCTCTCGCCGATCGGGAACGTGCGCGAGAGCCGCTGGTCGAGCGCGAAGCGGCCTGGACCGCGTACGTTGTTCCGGCCACCGTTGCCGAAGGTACGGGCAGCCGGCGGAGCGAACGCCCCCGCATCGAGCCACTTCACGTGAGTTCCGACCTCACCTGACGGTGATGCAGGTTCCCGTACTACGTTGGCCGTCTGCAAGTTACCGGGGGAGTCGAGCGCAGCACTTGAGGTGATCGTAAAGGGGGTGCCGGAGAAGGCCTGCACAACCCCATTAAGTCCCCAACCGCCGACAATCCAACTCAAAGGGCCCTCCTGCGCCCAACGCCTGCCTTTACCGAACGGCAACTCCCAAACGTAAGCCATCTGGAACACGTGCGTGCGGTCATAGCCGGCGGTGGCGCGGTTGCGCGCAATCATCGGCTCCCAGTTCCAGTTCACGCTGACCCAGCCGTTGTCGTCGGTCATGTTGATTGCCTTGCTCCAGGTGTAAGCACCTTTCAGCAGGAATCCGTTGGCAAACTGCCGGTTGAGACCGAACTGGAAGGAGTGATAGTTCGAACTCATCCAGCCATCCCACATGTTGATGGCGATTCGACGCCCGTAACGTTGTGCATACGGCAGGTTTGCAGCCGTGATGCCCGCAGGTCCGACGTTGATGTTGCGGTCGCCAAGCTGATTGGTTGTCTGCGTTCCTACGTAAGCGAACGTCGTCGCAAGTCTTGCGAACCATTCCCGCTCAATAGTGAAATTCCAGCTCTGAATGTAGCCACGGTTGATCTTGCCCCAGGGGCTGCGGACATCAGCCGTGTTCGGCACCGATACGCGTCCCTGACTCACGTCAGGACCGGTCACCGGCGGAATGCCTTCGGCGAGGGAACGGAACGGCGTGAAGGTGTTCGGGCCAACGAAGTCAAAAGCTACCGTCAGTGGATAGAAGCCGCGTAACGGCCGGGAGAACGGCAGCGGGTCCCACGTCAGACCGTAGCCACTCCGAATGACTGTCCGATCGTTCAGCCGGAATGCAAAGCCGACGCGAGGAGCCCAGAGAGGATTGTTGATGCTGAGACCCTCGTTCGTTGGGATATTGCCTCGTCCAGTAAGCGAAATGGTGTTCGTCTCGGGATCGAACAACTCGAGGCCGGAATCTGCGCGTGTCATCAGCGGGTAGTACTCGAACCGCAAACCGAGGTTGAGCGTCAGGCGCTGGTTGACCTGCCACCGATCGCGGACGTACCACCCGTGCTGCCACTCGCGACCCGTCATTTCGATGTGCTGCAGGCTGCGCTGCATACGGCTGGGAAGCCCGAGGAGAAACGCGGCCATCTGGTTGTAGCTGTTCGGGGAGCCCTGGGCGCCAAAGCTCCAGGTAATGTTCTGGTCGAAGTCGAAATTGCCCCGGGGATTCTGCACTTCCGGCTGCCAGTGGTTCAACTGGTGGTGAATCATGTTGTAGCCGAAGCGGAACTCATGCCGGCCGCGAACCCACGAAAGATTGGTGTCGTGGGTGTAGCTGCGGTCGTTGCGCCACATCGGCATCCAGGTTGCGCCGAGGCCAACGGCGGAGTAGCCGAAGGTGAAGTTAGGCAGACCGCTGTACCGCTCGCCGCCGACATTGGTGCCGGGGATGCCGAAGACCTCGGTGCCCCAGTTTGTGCCATAGTCAGACCCGAATACCGTCTGGTCGAGACGGGTGATACCGAAGTTCTGATCGAGAAGCAGGTTCGGCGTCAGCGTAATGTTGTGGCCGACACCGTGAATCTGTACCTTCGTGTCACCCGTGCCGGGATCCTGCACCAGCTGAGGCCCGATAAGCTCGCCGAAGGCACCCAAGCCGCTTACGTTCGCCTTGAGGAAGCTGGATTTCCCCCAAACCATGTAGCGAGTAGCGGGGTTGTAGTTGATTTTATAGTCGTAGTTGTCGCGGTCAAACACGCCCGTCCCGCCAGTCGCGTAGTTCTGCCGTTCCGCACCCTGTACATTGGGCTGGGGCAGACGCTGCAGGATGTTCTGAGCGATCGGGCTGATGCGATTGGCAGGAATGACATTGCCGGGGAACGCGGTACGTCCCGAACCATCCGGGTTGCCCGTAAGCGGGTCGTAAACTGTCGTCAGATTACTGAAATCGCCCCCACGAACACGTGCGCTCGGCACGTCAAAAACGCCATTGCCTCCCGTACGCTGGCGTGTGCCTTCGTAGTGAAAGAAGTAGAACAGCTTGTTCTTTACAACCGGTCCGCCGATGGTCGCGCCAAAGATGTTCAGCGTATCCCGCGGCTTCTCCTGCTCGGGCCGCATGAAGAAGGAGCGAGCTCGCATTCGCTGATTGTTGTGGTACTCCCAGGCGCTGCCGTGCAGGTCGTTCGTACCTGACTTGGTGATGACCGTAATGGCCGCACCGCCCGCCATACCCTGCTCGGCATCCATTGCGCTCGTAGATACGTTCACTTCCTGAACGGCTTCGGAAGGCGCAGTGTACATCGTGTGATGAGGCAGCCAGATGTTCACGTTGATCGCACCGTCGAGGCGCGTGGTGTTCATGTTCGCTGGCGTGCCGTTGACGTTTGTCCGCAGTGAGCCGCCCGGAGTATCCGTGGCCGAGTTCTGGAACGCCGCGGGCGTGGTGCCCGGAACCAGGTTGATTAAGGCCTGGTAGTTTCGGTAAAGATTCAGTGGAAGACCCTGAATGGGCCTTTCCGTAATCGTCGTCTGTGTGTCCGAACGCTCTGTCTGAAGCTGCACAGCGGAAGCTTCAACGTTGATCTGCTCAGTTACCTGGCCAACCTCCATACGGAAATCGGCTCGAGCACTCTGGTTGGCGACAACGTCCAGCGCTGTCTGGGTTACTGTTCGGAACCCGGTCGCTGAGACTTTAACGTCGTAAGTGCCGGGCATCAGGCTCAGCACGGTATAGTTCCCGGTGTCGTCCGCCTTGGTCTCGCGGACCTGTCCAGTCTGCCGGTTTGTTAGTATCACGGTTGCGTTCGGCACGAGCGCACCGGTCTGGTCCTGAACAGTTCCAACTACGGTTCCGTAGAGTACCTGCGCCTGCAGGTCTACGGAGCCAAGCGTGATTAACATCAGTAGAGCTAGCGCGGTACGCCAAAGCTCCTGTCGATGAAACCTCATGGATCCCCCTTCTGTTTGCCGCGTTCGAAGCAAGGTCGCGGCACCCTATGGGGTTATGGTAGACCTTTCAGGGCACGAAGTGTAACTGAGTGTAATGGAAAATTCAAAAAGGAAAACCTGAAGTAAGTCGGGCGGGGGAGTCGGGCGGGTCTCGTCGTGCCGAACACCTTCAATCCCCAACGGTGAAGACGAGAACTCGTAGCGCTGGGCTCCTGCCTCGCAACTCGATGATCGCGTCCATAAGTCAATACGCGGCAAAACATGGCATGCGAGAATGCTGTTTTGACGCGACACCAGATTGCGCTGCCTGTGATCGTTTTCAGTGTATCGACACTGTTTGCCCTCCTCTTGCGGCAAGTGCTTCTCAGTGCATTGACACGCAACCGCGCGCCTGCGGTCATCGTTGACACACTCAGAGTTCCTACGGTCCTCTGGTGTCTTGCGGCGGGGCTGGCGGTAGCGACGCACGGAGCGCAGATCTCTGCGGGCGCCGGGTACTGGGTCCAGAAGAGCATCGCCACGTTCGTCACGTTGAGCATCGGGCTGGTGGCCGCGGCGATCGGGGTGCGCGCGATCACGTTGTATGGCGAACGCAACCGCCTGCCCTTCGCCGTCGCCGGACTCTCAAGAACGCTTGTCTACATCCTGGTTTTCAGCGTTACTCTGCTAACTCTGCTCAGTGAATTCGGCGTTCGGATTACGCCGGTGCTGACAGCGCTGGGTGTTGGCGGTCTCGCTGTAGCGCTCGCGTTGCAGGATACTCTGGCGAACTTCTTCGCTGGCATTCACATCCTCGT
>DASQEG010001010.1:0-7825 GCA_035633775.1 Bryobacteraceae bacterium | reverse complement strand
TGGCTTCTGTTTAAGCTCTGACAGCGCTCCTGCTGGTGTTGATCGGTCTGCGCCTGATCTGGTTGCTGCTGTGGAAGCAGCGGAAGGAGGCCGGAAGGGCGTACCTGCTGGCGCTGCTGGTCAGCGTGGTCCTTCTGATTGCGTATGCGGTGCTCGTTGCATCCGTGCTTCGCGACAAGTCGGCGTTCAGCTTCGTTCTGTACCGCTCACTCCATATGACTTCAGGAGTTTCACCCGCATTACCAGTAACACTGCTTTGGGCGTTGATCTCTTTTGGCTGCTGGGTACACCTTCGGCGCGTCATCTTCAAAAGTGAACTGGATCCGAAACTGCCGAACGTTGGCCAGCAGGTGCTCTGCCCTTCACTGGAGGCCATGGCGAAGAAGGTATCGAACGGAATCGACAAACCCTTGTTTGACGTCCGAGAGACTTCGGCTGCTGTCCTGATGGGCGTTGCTTTGATCCTGGTGTGCGCTTATTGGCAGCGGCTGCAGACCTTCGAACCGGGCGCGTATAACTGGATCGTCACCGGGCTGGCGAGTGTAGCCTTTCTCATGATGACGCTCGCCTGCATCCGAGCCATTCACATCTGGCGTGCATTGAGGCTCACGCTTGAGCATCTCGAGCGACATCCCGTGCGATACGCATTCTCGCGCTTGCCGCGGCACGATGCGTGGTCTCCTCTTAGCCAGCCCGGCGTTGCTAAACGGACCCACAACATACTCGCCCGCTCGTTCGACACGCTTAGGGCTCTTAGGGCTTCAGGCGACGATCCGGAATTGACACCCGCCCTGGACCGTTCGATCCAAACAGCGACCGAGCACCTGCAGCCGATACTTGCATCATTCGCAACGAGGACGCGTGAACCGTGGCAGAACACACGCACGCTGCACGACACCTATAACCGTGCGGCAGAGTTGGTGGCAAGTTCACTCGAAAACGAGTGGGCGCAGGGAACCTCACAGACACTGGAAACCGCACAGACGAAGACGACGCAGCCGGTTTACTCGGAGGACGAGCTTAAACGGTGCCGGTCCAGGCTGCTGAAGGAGGAGTTCATCGCCTTGCGCATTCTGGCCTGGATACGCTACGTGCTTCGCCAAATCAGGAATCTGCTGCAGTTTACGGTGGTCTCATTCGTACTGTTTGTTTTGGCATTGCATGCGTACCCGTTCCAGTCAGAACGGCTGATTGATCAGTTGACGGTCGGCATGTTTCTGATCTTTGGATCCTGTGTCTTTAGCGTGCTGGCCCAGCTGGACCGCGATGCACTGCTGAGCCGGATTACGGATTCGACCGCGGGCAGGCTCGACCGAGCTTTCTATGTGCGGCTGGTCACTTATGGCGCCGTGCCCGCCCTGGCGGTGATCGCGTCGCAGTTTCCCTCATTCGGGCGCTGGTTGTACTCCACCGTGCAACCCGTGCTGGAAGCTATGAGGTGATGAGAGAGAAGCACATGCGCTTCAAGCAGTCACAACACGAGCACATTCGGCGCGCGGTTGCGGGCCCAGATTTCGATCCACTGCCCCCGCTCCTCCCACCGTGCCACTCGCGTCAGCCCGAGGTGAGCTTCGATCTCTCCGGGACTGATCTGCGGCTTGTAGAAGTAGTACCGTGCAAGGAAGTCCCGCACCCACTCAAGCTGAAGGGCTCCCCATTCAGGCTCCCAGGTTCGGGAATAGATCACTAAGACCTCGATCTTGCCCGCCTGACGGAGCACCGTGTCGGAATCGAAGTTGTCGAGACCACGATGTTTGAGAGACCGCTCGACGTAGCCGAACTCGGGACGCCGCAGCGCGTCCGGAAAAGGCCATGCACTCCAAACTGTGGTGTCCGGGTAGTCAGCCTGCAGCACCTCTGCCGCCTGCCGCTGCAAGCGGACGAAGCTGACGAAAGCGGTGTTGTTCTCAAACGGGTATGCAAGGGGTGAGTTGATCACCAACCCTGCCAACAGTCCGGCGAACATGGCAGCCGGAGCGACCTTCTGCCATCGCGGCGTGAGGGTGGTGATCGCTGCCGCGGCGGCAATGTAAAACAAGGGCAGGACCGGCATGAGATACCGTTCCAGAGCTGCACCGCCGAGCACCGAGACGGCGGTCGTTTGCAGTGCGGCTACGGCGGCCGTGACCGCCCACGCACGTGTTCGAAACAGCGGCACGCTGCGCATGATCGCCGCCGTGCCGACCCAGTGCATATTGTCCAGCAGGAGATACCAGATGCGTCTCGCCACTGTCAGCGGCAACCTTACAGGGTGGAGCTGAAACCAAACGTTGTAGTGTGTGAACTCGCTATTGCCGAGCCAGTGTCCGGTAGTGGACCGCAAAGCCCACAACCATCCGGCGACAGCGGCGAGGGGTAACAGAAAGAGCAAGGCGGGCCGGAGTCGCCGCTCTGCAAGCAGCCACACTCCGAAGACTGCGGGTACTGCAAGGCTTGACTCTTTCATAAGCACCAGTGCCGTGCAGACGAGCGCTGATGCGGTGAATCGTTCACGAAGAAACAGCAGCAGACCGAACGTGGTGAACACCATTGCCGGCATGTCGAGCTGCGCCATCATCGACTGCGCCCAGAACAGGGGAGAAGCTAGCAAGAATCCTGCTGCGAACAACGCCGGAACGCCCTTCGTTTTCCGGCACAACTCGATCGCCAGCAGAAACGTGCCCAGCACGCCCAATGCAGCGAGAGCAAGCATGGTAAGTCGTGTGGTCAGGATTCCGTAGCCTGTAACGCTCCACACCGCGGCAAGGATCGCCATCACCCCCGGAGGGTGAACATTCGGCAAGGTCGACTTCGGAACCCACGCACCATCGCGGTAGAGGTCGAGCGCAGCCGGGATGAACTGTCCGAGTTCATCCCAGAAGTAGGGCAGGCTGAGCACCGGCAGGTGCGCACCGATGAGGATAACCAGAAATCCGGCGTAGAAGATAAGCGGGGCGCGGGCCTCCCGCCAGAGCCGATGCATTCGAATCTATTGGATGACTCCGCCCTGCTCGCCCTGTTGAGGCTCCAGACGGATTTCGCCAAAGGTGGCTTCGTATTGCGAGACGTTCTGCTGGAGGATGTTCAGCAAGGCTTTAGCCTGTTGAGGGCTCAGATAAAGGCCCTGAAAATTCTGAATTGACACCGCATCCGGAGCGTTCTGCGTGAGTGTCCCAAACAGCAGGAAAAAATCCCAAAGGTTCACACGAACCTGTACACTGTTCGCATAGTTCTCGCGATACTCAGCGCTGTTGTTGACCTGGATCTTAGGCTCGGTCATTCGGAAACCAAGACTAGCATACAAGTCCGCGGTGGATAGGCCGCGAACCTGCGACACTGATGGGAAGCAATCATGATCAGCAGAAGGCAGTCACTTCAAGCGCTTCTGGTGGCTCTCGGTGCCACGCGGAAAGGCACCGGGGAGGGCAGCGCACCGCCGGTTCGACAGATCACCAAAGGTCCGGGCTTTCACTGGTTTGGCTACTACGACAAGCTGCAGTTCGACTCCACGAGCCGGTATGTGCTCGGGATGCGGGTGGAGTTCGAGAGTCGCTCTCCCCGCGCCGATGATGTCATACATCTCGGGGTGGTCGACACAGGCGATGGCGACCGCTGGATCCCGATTGGCGACACACGCGCGTGGAACTGGCAGCAAGGCTGCATGCTGCAATGGGTGCCCGGCACGAAAGCCGACATCATCTGGAACGACCGCGAAGGCGACGGCTTCGTCAGTCGCATCATGGACTTCACCACCCGCAAGACACGAACGATTCCGGCGCCGATCTATAGCATCAGCCCAGACGGTAAGTCAGCGGTCGCCCCGGATTTCCGACGCCTGAACGACTGCCGTCCCGGGTACGGCTACACGGGCATACCAGATCCGAACGCCTCAGTGCTGACACCTGAGAACGCCGGGCTCTGGCACATCGACCTGCGCACTGGCAAGACGAAGCTGATGTTCACCTTCGCGGACGCCGCGAAGATTCCCTACCCGAAAGGCTATGGCCCGGAAGCAAAGCACTGGTTCAACCACCTGCTGTATTCAACTGACGGCAGCCGGTTCATCTTCCTTCATCGCTGGCGCGCTTCAGGAGTGCCGCTGACTTCGTTTTCAACACGCATGTTCACGATCGGAGCGGACGGCAAAGATCCGTACATTCTCGACCCGCATGGCAAGACTTCGCACTTTATCTGGCGCGATCCGAAGCACGTGCTGGCTTGGGCGTGGCATCCTTCTCATGGCGACAAGTTCTACCTTTATAGCGACAAGACTCAGGATGTCGCAGCTGTTGGACCGGACGTAATGACAGTAAATGGACACTGTACGTATTTGCCGGGCGACCGGTTCGTGTTGAATGATACGTACCCGGACAAAGAACGGAATCAGAACGTGTACCTGTACGAAGTCGCAACGACTCGCCGGATTCCGCTCGGTTCGTTTCACTCGCCAAAGGAGTACACGGGTGAGTGGCGCTGCGATACTCACCCGCGGTTCAGCCCGGATGGACGAAAGGTTTGCATCGACTCGCCCCACAATGGCGGCCGCCAGATGTACCTGATCGACATCAGCTCACTCGTGTCCTGATCCAGGACCGAGTACTCCGCAATACAAAGGCGGCGACCCGGCCCCTGGCAGAACCGGATCGCCCGCACTCCCCATCCACGGGAGATGTCAGAAAGACGCTAGCTGCAGCCGCTTGTTCCGCCGCAATTGCCGCACTTGTAGCACGAACCGTTGCGCGTCATGATGGACCCGCACTCCGCACAGAGAGGCGCATCGGCAACGCCGGCTTCGAACGGCAGGGCCTGCTGCGGATCGGGCTCGGTGGGCTTCAGTGCTGCAATATCGCCTGCTTCGCCGATTGCGTACTCCGGGCCGAGGAACTTGCCGCCCATCCAGCGGAAGATGTAGTCCATGATCGACTTCGCATACGGTACTTGCGGGTTGCCCGTCCAGCCGCTGGGCTCGAAACGCACGTGGCTGAACTTGTCGACGAAAAACTTCAGCGGCACGCCATACTGCAGGGCATAGCTGACCGTCGTCGCGAAGCTGTCCATCAGACCGGAGATGGTGGAGCCTTCCTTGGCCATGGTGATGAAGATCTCGCCTGGCGTTCCGTCATCGAACAGACCCACGGTGATGTAGCCTTCGTGGCCGCCAATGGAGAACTTGTGCGTGATCGACTGACGCTCATCGGGCAGCTTGCGCCGCGTAGGCCGGTAGACGATCTTCTCGACTACCTTCTCGGTTGTGGCCACCGCCGTACCCGGCTTGCACCCCTTCGCCGAACCTGAACTCAGAGGCTGCACGCGCTTGGAGTTGTCGCGATAGATTGCAACCGCCTTCAGTCCGAGCCGCCAGCTCTCGATGTAAGCGTTCGAGATATCCTCGACCGTGCTTTCCTCCGGCATGTTGATCGTCTTCGAGATCGCTCCGGAGATGAACGGCTGCACCGCAGCCATCATGCGGATATGACCCATGTGTTGAATGAAACGCGTCCCGTTCTGAGGACGGAACGAACAATCGAACACCGCCAAGTCCGCATCCTTCATGTGCGGCGCGCCCTCAATCGTGCCCGTGGCATCGATGTGGGTGACGATCGCTTCCACCTGGTCGGTCGTATAACCGAGCCTTATCAGCGCCTGCGGCACTGTCTGATTCACGATCTTGATCACGCCACCGCCCACCAGCTTCTTGTACTTCACCAGGGCGAGGTCAGGCTCGATGCCGGTGGTGTCGCAGTCCATCATGAACCCAATGGTTCCTGTCGGAGCGATTACCGTCGTCTGACCATTCCGGAAGCCGCTGATCTTGCCCTTCTGCAGCGCATCGCCCCAGCACTGCTGAGCTGCCGCGAAGAGCTCCGGCGAAACCCGCTTGCTGTCAAGCCCGTTCACCGCGTCGCGGTGCATGCGGATGACTTCAAGGAATGGGTGTTCATTCTTCAGATAACCCGGGAACGGACCCACGGCCTCGGCGACACGAGCGCTCGTCAGGTACGCCTGTCCGCACATCACTGAAGTGATCGCACCGGCAAGATTCCGGCCTGTATCGCTGTCATAGGGTACGCCCATGGACATGAGCAGCGCACCGAGGTTGGCGAACCCCAGACCAAGCGGACGATAGCCGTGCGAGTTGCGGGCGATCCTCTCCGTCGGATAGCTTGCACTGTCGACGATGATCTCCTGCGCCAGCGTCATCGTGTCGACCGCGTGGCGGAAGGCCTCAACATCGAACTGCCCATTGGGACCAACGAACTTCATCAGGTTCAGTGATGACAAGTTGCACGCCGAGTCGTCGAGGAACATGTACTCGGAGCAGGGGTTCGATGCATTGATGCGATCCGTGTTCTTGCACGGGTGCCAGCGGTTGATCGTGGTATCGAACTGCATTCCCGGATCACCGCAGATGTGCGTTGCTTCCGAGATGCTGCGGAGCAGGTCGCGAGCCTTGAACCTGCTCCGCGGCGTGCCGTCCAGTCGCGACTTCGTCCAGAAGTCGGAATCTTCCACCACCGCATGCATGAAGTCGTCGGTGACGCGGACGCTATTGTTGGCGTTCTGAAAGAAGATGGAGCCGTAAGCCTCACCGTCGATTGCCGAATCGTAGCCGGCATCGATGAGGGTGTGTGCTTTCTTCTCTTCCTTGGCCTTGCACCAGATGAACGGCTCCACATCCGGGTGATCGATGTCAAGGATCACCATCTTGGCGGCGCGACGCGTCTTGCCACCCGACTTGATGACGCCGGCAAAGGCATCGAAGCCTTTCATGAAGCTGAGTGGACCTGAAGCCCGGCCGCCGCCCGAAAGAATGGCGTCCTCTTCCCGCAGCTTGGACAGGTTCGAGCCAGTACCGGAACCCCACTTAAAGAGCATGCCCTCGGTCTTGGCGAGATCCAGAATGGATTCGAGCGAATCGGTGACGGAGACGATGAAACAGGCGGAACATTGGGGCTTCAGTACGCCGGCCTCGAGCTTCTGGATCGAGTCCGTCTTTTCATCCCAGTACCAGCCGTACCCACGGCCTTCCTTCACCCCGACGTTGAACCAAACAGGCGAGTTGAAGCACGCCTTCTGGGTCAGCAGCAGATGAGCGAGCTCATTGCGGAAGTTCTCCGCGTCGGCTTCCGTTCGGAAGTATCGCCCGGCGACGCCCCAGTCAGCGATCGTGTCGCTGACGCGATGCACCAGCGCCGCAACGCTGCGCTCACGGTCAGGGCTGCCCAGCTTGCCGTGGAAATACTTGCTGGCAACGATATTGGTGGCCGTCTGCGACCAGTCGGCCGGCACCTCCACCTCGCGCTGCTCGAAAATGACAGCTCCTTTGTCATTGCCGATGGTGGCGGTGCGCTGCTCCCACACCACCTCGTCGTACGGTGTTCGGCCGTTCTCCAGCTTCGCAGTGAAATAGCGGGGAAAGTCGACCCCGGTCCGCGCCTCGATGGGCAGGGGCCGTTTCAACTCTTCCCGGGTACTTAGATCTACACTCAGCAGCCCCATGTCATCTCCACTCTCGTTCTGTGACTCTTTTCTAGTACTGCTTGAGTCTTTGGTGAGAGTACCCAAGATATTGTGGTCAGTCAACAAAAATATCCATGTGTAGTGCCATCAAGTTACAGATCGACGACAAGCGCCACTTCTGGCAAGTCATTGATCCGACTGAGGGGGAGTGCCTAACAACTATACCGCCGTCCGTCACGACAGGGGTCCATATGCAACCGTGACGTCTGAACAGGCTACCGGTTAGACCACCAGGAGAACCCAGACGAGGAGCAGCAGTGCACGTTCACCCGCGGAGTGAACTCGTCACCATGTCTCGGACGACGGTGGGGATAAGCGATTTAAG
>DASQEG010001009.1:0-2238 GCA_035633775.1 Bryobacteraceae bacterium | reverse complement strand
GAAGCACGAGACGGGTCATCGTCATGGTCGGCTGTACAACGCGCTCGAGCGTGGGTTCAACGGCCTGACGCGCGCGTATGAGAAGTCGCTCGGTCTTGCCCTGCGGCTGCATGCGGTCACCTTCGGAGTGGCGCTGCTGATGCTGGTGGGTACTGCCTGGTTGTTCCTCACCATGCCGACCGGCTTCATCCCGAGCCAGGATAGTGGATTCATCTTTGGTTTGACACTGGGCCCGCAGGACATCTCGTTCGAGAATATGGCGAAGCATCACCGTGCGGTGGCCGACGTCGTTCGCGCTCATCCGGAGGTAGAGCAGGTGGTCGCGTTCGTGATGGGTGGCAACCAGGCTTTCACATTTGCACGGATGAAGCCCCGCGACCAGAGGCAGCACTCGGTCGATGAGATCATCGAGGATCTCCGGCCGAAGGTGATGGCTGTGCCGGGAATGCTCACGTTTCTTCAAAACCCGCCGCCGATCACGGTCAGCGGACAGGACGTGCAGAGTCTGTATCAGCTGACCCTGCGCAGTTCAAACCCGGACGAGATCTACAAGTGGGCTCCCCAGCTCGTTGCGAAGATGCAGGCCCTTCCCGGCTTCACCGACGTAAACAGCGACATGCAGCTGGCGAGTCCTCAGCTTTTCGTTGACATCGACCGCGACCGCGCGCGAGCTCTCGGCATCACGCCGGAGCAGATCAACAGTGCGCTGTACAGCGCGTACTCCGGCCGCGAGATCTCTGTCATCTACACGCCTGCGAACCAGTACTCTGTCATTCTGCAGCTTGCACCGGAGCACCAGCGTGACCCCGCCTCACTAGCGAAACTGCATGTTCGTTCCAGTTCCGGCGCTCTGGTGCCGCTGGAAACGCTGGCACGCACGATCAGGCAGGTCGGCCCGCTGAACGTCAACCACTTCGGGCAGCTGCCTGCGGTTACCATCTCGTTCAACCTGCGCCCGGGGTTCTCGCTTGGGCAGGCGGCGGATCAGGTAGATGCGGCTGTTCGCGACATGCGCATGCCGCCGACGATCACCACCAGCTTTCAGGGCACCGTTAAAGAGTTCCAGCAGTCTTTCGAGAATCTGTCAATTCTGCTGGTGATCGCGATTCTGGTGATCTATATCGTGCTCGGCGTGCTATATGAAAGCTTCATCCATCCGATCACAATCCTGTCAGGACTGCCGTCGGCCGTTTTCGGGGCGCTGCTTACGCTCATGATCTTCGGGAAGCAACTGGATCTGTACGCCTTCGTGGGATTGATCATGCTGTTCGGCGTGGTGAAGAAAAATGCGATCATGATGATCGATTTTGCGATTGCAGCCCGAGCCGAAGGTATGTCGGCCCGCGATGCGATTTGGCAGGGTTGCATTCTGCGCTTCCGCCCGATCATGATGACGACCGTTGCCGCGCTGTTCGGAACCCTTCCAATCGCGATGGGTTATGGGGAAGGTGCCGATGCCCGGCAGCCGCTCGGACTCGCCGTAGTTGGCGGACTGGTCGTGAGCCAGTTTCTGACGCTCTACATCACTCCGGTGATCTACCTGTACCTGAATGCTTTGCAGGAGCGGTTCAGCCGCCGCAGGCAGGCACCTCCTAACGCAACTCCTGTTGCGGTTGAGCCTCAGCGGGCGACGGCTGGATAAGCAGGTGCGGCTTCCGGAGCGTCCGCGAGGACTCGCGCCAGAACCTCCTGCAGCTCCTGCCTGAGGATCGCTTTGGACAGATAGTCGTCCATCCCCGCATCGATGCACTTCTGGCGGTCGCCTTCCATTTGGATTTGCGGTCACGGCAATGATTCTCGTGTGGCTGCGCCCATCTTCCGCCCGGCGAATTTCGTGTCGCGGCTGTGTAGCCGTCCATCTCCGGCATCTGACATCCATCAGGACCACGAGTACTCAGCAGCGCGATCGCGAGCCCCAGACGACGGCCGCCGTAGCGTCGTGTTGTGGACGCGTCTGCCTGGCGAAACTTCTCGAACAGTACCGGGGCGAAAGCCGGGTCGATACCGACACCAGTGTCACGGACCGCAATCCGTAAGCGCTCGCCTCCAGCGTCCGGGGCGGGCATGGTCATCTCCAGGCGAATATATCCCTGGGTTGTAAACTTCACTGCGTTCCCGAGGAAGTTGACCATGATCTGGCGGAGGCGTACAGGATCTCCAACCACAAAGCCAGGCAACTGCGGCGCCATGAACATGTCGAGCCTCAGGTTCCGCGCTTCGGCGCGGCCCTGAACCATG
>DASQEG010001008.1:0-3438 GCA_035633775.1 Bryobacteraceae bacterium | reverse complement strand
GCACTTACAACCCCCGGAAGGCGTTCAACCTTGTCGAGTATTTGCCTGAATGCCTGTACCGTGGGTTCGCCTGCCGCATATCGTGAACGCGGCAGGCCGAGGTTGAGCGTCAGCCGGTTCTCCGTCGCAAAGCCCGGCTCGACACTTTGCAGGCGTTGAAAGCTGCGTACCAGCAAGCCGGCCGCTGACAGGAGGATCACTGCCAGCGCAAGTTCCGATATCACAAGCACGGCGCGCAACCTTCGCTCGCCAGCACCCGCCGTGGAGGAACGACCGCTCTGACGGACCGACACGCCAGGAGCCTTGCCCAGTGCCTGGATTAGAGGGGCCATACCGAAGAGGACTGCTGTCCCTGCCGACACCAGGAGGGTGAAGGCGAGAACATTCGCATCTACCGCGACGTTGGACAGGGCAGGCACGCCTTCCGGGGCGTAGCGTATCAGGGCCTTGTGCCCGGCGATGCCGACCAACACGCCGAGAACTGCTCCGAGCACCGTAAGGACTAAGCTCTCGGCGGCGAACTGCGCCGCGAGCGCACGCCAGCCCGCGCCGAGTGCAACACGGATTCCAACTTCGCGCTGCCGCGCAGCGCTTCTCGCCAGCAGCAGGTTCGCTACGTTGACGCACGCAATGATGAGAAGCAGCAGGACGGCGGCAAGCAGAACCCAAAGAATGCGGCCAAGCGTCGGACCGACAATGTAGTCGCGAAGACGATGAAGCTTCAAGCCTGTCTGAGCCCGGTTCGAATGCTCCTGTGCAATGCGGGCGCCCATCGCCGTGAACTGCGATCGCGCTTTCTCCAAAGTGACACCCGGAGCGAGGCGCCCGACAGCCCAGTACACGTGGTTGTCGCGGCGCAGGGTATCTGCGGAGAGCCTCGAACCCAACGCCAGGGGTTTAAGGACCTCCATCTTGTCGTCGAGCGTTTTCGGGAACACGCCGACGATCCGATGCATCTCGCCGGAGATCTCTATACTTTTTCCCACCACATTGGGATCGCCTCCGAACCTCCTCATCCACGCTGCTTCGGAAAGCATCACAACGCGGTTGGCTCCCGGCTGGTCTTCCTCGGCAGTGAAGGTTCGTCCGACCAGAGGACGGTCAGTAATCACCCGGAAGTAATCGTGATCCACCAGTAGTCCGGCCACACGCTCCGATCCTTCACCGCCTGTGACGTCAAACTGCGCCGGCGTAGCCGCGGCCACCGCCGTCAGGAGGTGTGTCTGTGATTTCCAGTCGCGGATGTCGGCATACGAAACGCTGCCACGATCGGAATTCGATCGCTTGAAAATCGTCGACGGAACGACGAGAGCGTCCGGCTCATTGTAGGGCAATGGCCTGATCAGAAGTCCGTTGACGACTGTGAAGATTGCGGTGTTCGCGCCGATACCGAGCGCCAGCGTCGTGATTGCCACGGCGGCGAACCCCGGGTTCTTGAAAAGCATTCGCATTGCGAAACGCACGTTTCGCGCGAATGAGTGCAGGGCAGTCCAGGTCCACACTTCGCGTACATCCTCCTTCACAATTGCTGTATTTCCAAAGGCGCGCAATGCTGCATACTTCGCCTGGTCCGCAGACAGGCCAGCGGCCTCCCGGTCCTCTGCTTCGAGAGCAAGGTGATCCTGCAACTCTCGCGCAAACTCCTCGTCGCGGTCGCGCGGACCTCTGCCGGTCATGAGCTCTCCTCCTGGGGGCGGGCGAGCACGCGGCTGATTGCATCCGCCAGCCGTATCCACCTGGACTCCTCTGCAGCAAGCTGCTTCCTGCCCGCCGCAGTCAGGCGGTAGAAGCGCAGCTCGCGGTTTCGGTCCTTTGCAAGCTGCCACTTTGAAGCAACCCACCCCTTCTTCTCGAGCCGATGAAGCGCAGGGTAGAGCGATCCGTGCTCCACCTGAAGCACATCCTCTGTCGTGCGCTGGATGTGCTTAGCGATGTAGTGCCCGTGCGCCGGCCCGAATAACAGCGTTCGGAGAATCAGCATGTCCAGCGTCCCCTGCAGGAGTTCAACTCTGTCGTTCGGCGGGTTTGGCATCAATGGTAGAAAGTCTACCATGAGGAAACGTGGGCGAGGGTAGACAGGCTACCATGACCGAATTGCCTGGCAGGCTCCTGTGCAGCGGGTGTAACCATTCCCTTTGCGGGGGCGGGACACGCGTACAGTAGTCCCGGTATGCTTTGACACCGCTGAGGTATCGTAAGTCTTACAGATGTATCGCATTGCCAACGTCCTGATCACAGCCGTGCTAACGGTGAATGCGGCTGCAGCGGTTCTGCCGGCCGGCTTTAATCAATCCACGATCACGACGTCTCTCTCCGCAGCAACGGCCATGGCGCTGGCAGCGGATGGGCGCATCTTCGTGGCCCAGCAGAACGGAGCATTGCGCATTATCAGCGACGGTGCGCTGCTCGCACAGCCATTCGTTAGTCTCAATGTCAGCTCAGTTGGTGAGCGAGGGCTTTTAGGCGTGACCCTCGATCCGAACTTTGAGTCCAACGGGTTCGTTTACGTCTACTACACGACGGCTGGCGCTCCGATCCATAACCGGGTGAGTCGGTTCACGGCCACCGGAAACGTCGCGGCTGCAGGCAGTGAGGTCGTCCTCCTCGAACTTGACAATCTCAGCGGTGCAACCAATCACAACGGTGGTGCGCTGCATTTCGGCCCCGACGGCAAGCTGTATATTGCCACGGGGGAAAACGCCAATGGTCCAAATTCGCAGTCGCTTGCAAACATGCTGGGGAAGATTCTGCGAATCAACTCCAACGGCACCATTCCCGCGGACAATCCGTTCTATTCCCAATCCAGTGGCAACAATCGCGCGATCTGGGCACTTGGTCTTCGAAATCCGTATAGGTTTACGTTTCAGAACGGCACAGGACGGATGTTCATCAACGACGTTGGCCAAAACAGCTGGGAAGAAATCAACGCTGGATCGCGGGGGGCGAACTACGGATGGCCCTCCACCGAGGGGCCAACCACTGACTCTCGTTACACCAGCCCTGTGCTCGCATACGGCCACGGAACTGGTCCGACGGTGGGATGCAGCATAACCGGAGGAGCGTTCTACAACCCTGCGGTGGCGCGATTCCCGGCAAACTACGTTGGTAAGTATTTCTTTGGAGATTTCTGCAGCGGCTGGATCCGCGTTCTCGATCCCGCGACGAGAACTGCTTCCGGATTCGCAACGGGTGCGGGGTACGTGGTCGATCTGGCTGTCAGCAGCACAGGAAAGCTTCTCATCCTGAATCGCTCGTCACTCGTTGAGGTCGACTGGCCGTCTGGCGGTGATGGATCATCGATCTGGACTGCCCCTACTATCAATGAACCGAGTAGCCTGGAGAGTCCAGTGACACACGGCCTGAAGTTCCGTTCCGACGTAGGCGGCTATTTGTAGGGAATCCGGTTCAGGAAGTCTTCGGCCAGCGACAACGGGCTGC
>DASQEG010001007.1:0-6087 GCA_035633775.1 Bryobacteraceae bacterium | reverse complement strand
GTCCTCAGCGCGTACGACATGAAGACTGGCACACGCCACTACCCGGAGCGCGTGGGAACCGGCGGATCCTACAGTGCCTCGCCCGTGGCAGGTGACGGCAAGATATACATGACGAGCGAAGATGGCGATGTGTACGTGGTTAAGGCTGGTACAGCTTACGAGCTGCTGGCGCACAGCACACTCGGCGAAGTCATCATGGCCAGTCCTGCAGTGAGCGAAGGTACGCTCTATCTTCGGTCACTGCAGAAGGTATGGGCTATCAGCGCAGCAAAGAACTGATCAGGGCAGCACCTGCAACTGCACACGCGATGCTGTCTGGCCTGACCGGTAGACACGCTGCGTTGCTTTGCCAAAGTCGTCGGCCTTCGCATCAGAAATCTTCATGAACTTTTGCGGGTTTCGGTCCACCAGCGGGAACCAGGAACTCTGCACGTGAACCATGATCCGGTGCCCGCGACGAAATGCGTGATAGATGTCCGGCAGCTCGAATTCAATCTTCTCGACGCGCCCGGGTGTGAAGGGTTCGGGCTTCTCGAAGCTGTTGCGAAACTTGCCGCGAAACGGTTCGCCTCGCACCAACTGCTGGTACCCGCCCATCCTGCGCATCGGGATGACATCACCCGGCTGCTGCCTCAGCCCGGGAAGGAGCTCCACGTCTGGAAAGTCGCCCGGGTAAACGTCGATTACCTTGACCACGAAATCCGAATCGCTACCGGTGGTAGACACGTGAAGATTCACTTTGATGGGACCAGCAACGCGGAGGTCGGAGTCGAGCGGCTCGGTCTGGTAAACAAGGACGTCAGGCCGAGTCGAGGCGAACCGCTGGTCCGCCAGCATGTACGTCGGATCCATGTTTTGAGTGATTTCGCCGAGGTACGGGACCGGCTTGTTGGGGTCGCTGGTGTACTCATCAAACGCGTCGGCCGATGCCACGGGCACCTGCGAGTCGAGCTTGCCGCCAGGGCCAAAGTACAACGTTGTCGGCCGAGATTCGCGGGGAGGCCATGTCTCGTGCCGGTGCCACTCGTTCCGGCCCGTCTCGAACATCCAGGCCTCGGCCAGGTTGCCATTTCCCTTGCCCTTCAGGTGGAACAGGAAGAACGGAAACTCAATCTCGTCGAGGTAGAAGTTCGACGTGTTCGAGCCAAAGCGCACCGCTCCGAGCCGATCCCCTTTCGCGCCCGCCCATCCGCCGTGGTGCCATGGCCCCATCACAATACTGTTTTTTGCGCCAGGGCTCTGCTTCTCGATGGCTTCGTAGACCCGCAGTGCGCCGAACAGGTCCTCGGCGTCGAACCATCCGCCCACGGTCATCACGGCAGGTTTCACACCCTTCAGGTACTGGCGGAGATTGCGCGCCTGCCAGTAAGGGCTGTAAGTATCGTTCTCGATGAGTTCCTTCCAGTAATCGATCCCGCCCTTGAAAAACCTTTCGTCGAAGTTTTGCAGCGCTCCGGTCCGCAGATAGAACTCGTAACCGTCCGGCGTTGCATAGTTGAACGGTACGGCGGACGGCGCACCCGGCTCTCCGGTGGGACGTATGTTCTGCCCGAACGCAGAAAGAAACCGAAATGCGTGCGCAAGAAACAGGGCACCGTTGTGTCGAAAGTCATCGCCGATGAACCACTCGGAGACCGGTGCCTGCGGCGAGACGGCCTTCATGGCAGGGTGGGCATCAATCGCACCGTGGGCCGCATAGAAGCCCGGGTACGAAATGCCGTACATCCCAACACTGCCACTCGTTCTGAAGTGCTTCAGCAGCCACTCAACCGTGTCGTAGGTATCGGTGGATTCGTCAGTGTCCGCCGGCGACTTCCGGCCAGGGTTGTGGGGACGAACGTGGACAAACTGGCCCTCAGACCGCCCCTTCCCGCGGACATCCTGATACACGAAAATGAAGCCCTCGCGAGCGTACTTCTCCGAATGGCCGAGCTTCGCGCGATAGTTGTCGACTCCATAAGGCGCGACCGTGTACGGGGTTCGGTTCAACAAAACCGGATACTGTTCGGTCGTGCCCTTAGGGGCGTACACGGAGGTGAACAGCCTGACACCGTCGCGCATAGGCACCATCGCTTCATGCTTCGTGTAGCTCGCCCGGATGTAATCGCTTAGTTCCTTCGCCTTCTTCTCGGCTTCCGTCACTGGAACCTTCGCCGGCTGTGGGGTCGGTTGTGCCGCCAGGAACGAGGCCAGAGTCAGGACTGTTGCAAGCCCTGTCACGCGAGGCATTGGGCAATTGTAATGCACGGCCCGCCATCGTGCGACCACAAGATGTAGTAGTCGCGCCAGCCCAACTACAATTCGGAGGGCTGGGGTGCTTGTAATCGACCCTGGATCCGTGTAGCATGGAGTTTCCCCCGAGTCGAGGGCCCCGGCGTCCTCGGATCTTGTCTTTTGCCGAAAGGGGGCTGCCCGTGCTGAAACTCAAACGCATCGAACTCCAGGGATTCAAGTCGTTCTGTGACCGTTCCGAGATGCGCTTCCACGGAAACGGCGTGGCGGCAATCGTCGGCCCAAACGGCTGCGGAAAATCGAACCTGAGCGATGCGATTACCTGGGTGCTGGGCGAGCAGTCCGCACGCAGCCTCCGAGGCAGCCGCATGGAAGACGTCATCTTCGCCGGGACGCGCGAACGCAAACCGGTGGGCATGGCGTCGGTCACGATGACGCTTGTGGACCCTGCGGCGCACTCCGAGTTCCCTGTCGCGAACGGCAACGGGTTGAACGGGAACGTACACGCTGACGGGCACCGGGACGCGAAAAACGGCGAGATTACGATTACCCGCCGCCTTTACCGCTCCGGTGAAAGCGAATATCTTATCAACGGTCGCACCGCCAGGCTCCGGGATATTCAGGACATCTTCATGGGCAGCGGTCTCGGGCCCGAAAGCTACGCGATCATCGAGCAGGGGCGCATCGGTCAGATCCTCTCCACGCGTCCCGCGGACCGGCGCGGCGTCATAGAAGAGGCTGCGGGAATCACACGCTTCAAGACCAAGCGACGGCTCGCCGAAGCACGCCTCGAATCTGCCCGGGCCAATCTAACGCGGGTTTTCGACATTCTTGAGGAAGTCGGACGGCACGTAAACTCACTGCGCCGTCAGGCTGCCAAAGCAAAGCGTTACTCCGAACTGCGTACGGAGATGATCGCCCAGCTCACAGTGGCGCTGTCCGGCCGCTACCGGCTGCTGGAGCGTGACATTGCAAAGACCGCGATCGATCTCAACCTTGCAGCGACCGAGGCGCAGAAACTAGTTGCTGATGTCGAATCCAAAGAAGCCGCCGCATCCGGGCTGCTCGAAAGTTCGTACGGTGTCGACGCAAAGCTTACTGAGGCGCGCAAGCAGCTGGCCGAGCAGCGCGTCGAGGCCGAGCGGGTTCGCGGCCGGCTGGAGTCGCAGGCACGTGAGATTGGATCCATCGAATCGCGACTGACCCGGGGTGAGGAAGAGTCGCAGGATCTCGAGAAGCGCTTCACGCACGGGCAGCTCGAATTGGACGAGTACGCGCGCAAGATCGCCGAGCTGGAAGCGGCGGCCGAACAGATCCGCACGAAGCTGAACGCTCGTACGGTGGAGCGTGAACACGCACTGACGGCACTTCGTGAACGCGAGCGCAGCATCGAAGGCCTGCGCAACAACGTGCTGAAGCTGCTGGGGGAAGCGTCCTCGCTTCGCAACCAGCTGGCACAGATCGATGGGCAGCTGAACGGCATCACCCGTGACCTTGAGCGTATCGGCCGGGATGAACAGTCTGCGGCCGCTGAGATCGAACGCACGGAAGCTGCACGAGGCGAACTGACGGAGCGCTTGCGTGCTACGCGCGAACAGCTGCAGGCCGCTGTCGAACACCGCAAGCAGGTCGATGAAGAGCTGTCCACACGCCGCGCGCGTGCGGCCGAGTCCCGTCGCAAGCTCGATGAGCTTCGCGCCGAGGTGTCGCGCATTCGTGCACGCCGCGATTCGTTGAACGATGTGCTGCTTCATCGCAGCTATACGACTGAGACCGTGAAGCGATTCTTCACCGCCATCGAGAAGGGGCACGTGACGGACCTGAAACCGGCAGGCGTCCTGGCCGACTTCCTTGAAGTGGAAACCGGATGGGAAAAGGCGGTTGAAGAGTTCCTGCATGATGAGCTCGAGTATGTTGTCGTAAACAGCTGGGACGAAGCGGAGCGTGGTATTGCTTATATGCGCGGCGGCAGTGACGGGCGCGCCACTTTCCTTGTCCATCCGCAGACGGAGACGCACCCCGGCCAGCCCGATGCGCTTGACGTGGAGGGGCTCACACCTCTCCGCAACGTTGTGCGGCTCAGCAATGGACTGGCCAGCGCGCCCTCCTCACTTGTGCCTCGAGTGGATCGGTGCCTCCTAGTGGAGGATCGCACGCAGGCTCAGAAGCTGGCCCCGGCGCACCCGGATCTGTTCTTTCTGCTTCCCGACGGTGTTTGCTATCACGGGCATGCTGTCAGTGGCGGCAAGAAGACGGGCAGCGGTCCGCTCGGTCTCAAGCGCGAGATGCGCGAGCTCGGGACTCAGCTCACCGGAAAAGAAAAGGAACTGACGAAGACCAGGAGCCTGCTCGAAGACCTGGAGCTCGAGATGGCGCAGCTCAACGAGGACCTCGAACGCATTCGCGGTCAGCAGAATCGCGCGGACAAGGAGGCGGTGGCTCTCGACCACGAGTTGCGTAAGCTCAATGAGGAGGGCAGCCGCGCTCAGTCCCGTCTTTCCGTTGCCCGCCGCGAAGCCGAGCGCCTGCAGGCGGAGCAGGTGAAGGCTCAGGAGCGCCGTGCGACCGCTTCAGCCCAGATCGCGGAAAAGGAGCAGTCGCGCGCGGAGCAGGAACAGGGACTCGCGGCTGCCAGAACAGAACTCGAGGAGTTCGGACGAACCGCCGCCCGCATCGGTGAGGAACACTCGACCCTCCGTGTTCAGTTGGCGGGTCTGGACGAGCGCAGGAAGTCTGACGCCGCTGCTCGCGGGCGCATCGAAAATCAGCTTCGCGAGATGGCCCATCGCCGCCAGAACCTGACGCGCGACATGGAGCGTCTCGGCGTGGACCGTGCACGGCTGCTTTCAGATAATGTGGAGCTTGATGTCCGGGCGACCGCGCTGGCCTCGCAGATTACGGCTTCCGATGCACAGGTCGCTGAACTCGCCGCTGAGGAGTCGCGTGTTCGTGTCCTTCTTGCTGAGGCTGACGAGCAGCTGCGTGCAGTTCGTCACGAGGTCCAGTCGGCCTCGGAAAAGAAGAACGCGGTCGAAGTGGATCTGGTTCGCAAGCAGGCCGAGCTTAAGTACCTCGACGAGACCTGTCATAAAGAGCTCAACTGCGCACTGGCGGACCTGCCCGCAGCAGACGGCGAGGCGATACCGGACGAATCGGTGCTGGCCGATGCGGAAGCGAAGTACACCGAGTGCCGCACAAAGATCGAAGCTCTCGGCCCGGTAAACACCTCTGCGGAAGAGGAGTTTAGCGAGGCGCAGACGCGGGCGGACTTCCTGACGGCGCAGAAGACCGATCTGATTACCGCGATCAAAGACACTGAAAAGGCGATCGGTGAGATCGACGTCGAGTCCCGCAAGCGCTTCGTCGAAGCGTTCGAGGCGATCAACGAGAACTTCCGAGAGATCTTCAAGACGCTGTTCAGCGGCGGCGTCGCCGAGATGCGCCTGACCGACGCCGAGAATGGCGAGAGCGGTATTGACATCATCGCTCAGCCTCCGGGCAAGAAGCTCCAGTCGGTGCTGCTCCTGTCCGGCGGTGAGCGGGCGCTGACGGCGATGGCGCTGCTGATGGGTATCTTCCGCTATCAGCCAAGCCCGTTCTGCGTGCTTGACGAGGTGGACGCGCCGCTCGACGAAGCGAACATCGAAAGGCTGACGCGTCTCATTCGCGAGATGTCGGCCCAGACGCAGTTTATCGTCATCACGCACGCCAAGCGGACGATGGAAGCGGCGCAGGCTCTCTACGGCGTCACGATGCAGGAGCCGGGCGTCTCGAAACTGGTTTCCGTGCGATTCCAGGAGATGGCTGCACCTCCGCCGCCCCCGCCGCCACAGGCGGAACTTGCGGCAGCCAAGT